>NZ_SCOH01000028.1 GCF_005503445.1 Chitinivorax sp. B
ACCCATAAGCGCCCACGCTTATCGACTGTATTTTTTTGTTAAAGATCATTCAGTTGCGCAGTCAAAACATCTATTCGTTTCGCCGCGTCGCTGCGAGAGAGGCCGAACTATACGCATCCACTACCGCACCGTCAACCAAATTCAGAAAATTTCTTGCAACATTTCTACAACCACTTGATTAATATAAGACCTATGTCTTGGAAATTCGGCAACTCCGTTCACAGTACACAGCGGTGTGCGCCTAGCTGCGAGATCAAAGTTCCGGGAAATGATCAAATTTGGCCTACTTCTGCTTGGTAATGACGTTTCACCCGAACATAGTGTTCTGCTGAATATTTAAAGTGCGCCAACTCAGCTTCAGTCAGTCGGCGAATTTCTTTTACTGGTCGCCCCAGGTATAAATAACCAGACTTCAAGACTTTTCCTGGCGGTACCAAACTGCCCGCCCCCACCACAACTTGGGACTCGATGATGACCCGATCCAATACAATCGTACCAATCCCGATCAGACATTCGTCACCAATTGTGCATCCATGCAATGCCACTTGGTGACCTATTGTGACATTCTCCCCAATAATCAGTGGTGCACCTTCGGGATCCTCCGGACGACGATGCGATACATGAAGCATACACAAGTCTTGTACGTTGGTATTGTTGCCAATACGAATTGAATTCACATCACCACGCACAACAGCAAATGGCCAGATCGAGACATTTTCACCCAACACCACGTCACCGATGACTTGGGCTCCGGGATGAATAAAACAGGAAGCTGGAACCGTGGGTGCCATACCTTGATAGCTACCGATACTATTAAACATTACAAAATCCTCTTGAGATTACTCAGATTGCCCCAAAGTTCATGAGATATACAAGGCATACCTTAATGTGCCTGCAATCATACGGTCCACAGGGCAAACTTCCCTGTCAGTCTCCTACATACAGGAACAGAATAATGAATCCACTGCTTGATTTCACCGGCCTTCCCAAATACAACGCAATCAAGCCAGGACATGTCAATCCGGCCATTGATCAGCTTCTGGCTGAGAACCAAGCGTTGGTCGAACAGTTAGTTGCTGATCCCGCAACACCAACGTGGACAGGTTTTATTCGCCCACTCGATGCAGGCTTGGAGAAACTTAGCCGTGCTTGGAGTCAGGTCAATCATTTGAACTACGTCGTATCAAGCCCAGAACTGAGGGAAGCCTATAACGAAAACCTACCCAAGATCACCCAATTCTATGCGGACTTGGCACAGAATCTTGGGCTGTATGCAAAATACAAGGCACTCAAGTCTTCGGACGAATGGGCTAGGCTAGATAGCACTCAGCGCAAAATTATCGACGATGAACTACGTGATTTTGTATTAGGAGGAGCTGAACTGGCTGAAGATAAGAAAGTACGCTTTAAGATATTACAGGAAGAGCTGGCCAATCTGTCCGCCAAGTTTGGTGAACACTTACTGGATGCAACCGATGCTTACAGCCTATATATTGATCATGCAGAGGACTTGGATGGCTTGCCAAGCGACAGTCTTGCAGCAGCTCAAGCAGCGGCCGAGGTAGATGGCAAGACAGGTTACAAGCTGACATTGCAGATCCCGTCTTATTTACCGGTCATGCAGTATTGTCACAATCGCACCTTACGCGAAACGCTTTACCATGCATTCGTGACTAGAGCATCCGAATTTGGCCCTGCAGAGTTGGACAATACTCCATTAATTGACCAAATTCTGGCACTGCGTACTGAAGAAGCCACTTTGCTGGGCTATACAACCTATGCAGATGTCTCACTTGCAACAAAGATGGCTGAATCACCTACGCAAGTCATGCGCTTTCTCAGAGATTTAGCTTCGAAAGCCAAACCATTTGCCCAAAAAGACTGGGATGAAGTGAACGCCTATGCTCGTATTGAACTAGGCATAGATAAGCTGGAAGCTTGGGACACGGCTTATGTCAGCGAAAAACTTCGGGAAGCACGATATGCGTTCTCCGATCAAGAAGTCAAACAGTACTTCCCTGAACCTGTGGTTCTGGACGGTTTGTTCAAACTGCTATCGACCATTTACGGCGTCACAATCAAAGCAGATCAGGCCGAGACTTGGCATAAAGATGCGAAGTTCTATCGCATAGAACATCAAGGCCAGTTGATTGGTCAATTCTATCTGGATCTTTATGCACGCACCGGCAAACGTGGTGGCGCATGGATGGATGACGCGATCTCCCGCGTCAATAAACAAGACTATATCCAAACGCCTGTAGCCTACCTTGTTTGCAACTTTTCGGCGCCAATCGGTGACAAGCCTGCCTTGTTCACGCATGATGAAGTAATCACGCTATTCCATGAAGCTGGTCATGGCCTGCATCATTTGATGACGCATGTGAGTGAGCGGCCCGTTTCCGGAATTAATGGTGTGGAATGGGATGCGGTCGAACTACCAAGCCAATTCATGGAGAATTTCTGTTGGGAATGGGATGTACTCTCCCAGATGACACGCCATGTTGATACCGGTGAAATTTTACCTCGGGTGCTTTATGACAAAATGATCGCTGCTAAAAACTTCCAAAGTGGGATGCAGTTTGTCCGGCAATTGGAGTTCAGCCTGTTTGACATGCAAATCCATAGCGGTTTCACTCCTGGCAAAGGTAGAACAGTCATGGATATCCTACAGGATGTTCGTAAAGAGGTCGCAGTGGTCATCCCGCCAGAGTTTAATCGCTTCCCACAATCATTCAGCCATATTTTTGCTGGAGGATACGCAGCCGGCTATTACAGCTATAAATGGGCTGAAGTATTGTCTGCGGATGCTTATGCTGCATTTGAAGAAAACGGCATATTGAACCCAGAAATCGGACGTCGGTTCTGGCATGAAATTTTGGCAGTTGGGGGCAGCAGACCCGCCTTGGATTCATTCAAGGCATTTCGCGGGCGTGAACCGGAAATTGATGCATTGTTACGACACAACGGCATGAGCGAAGCAGCCTAAGTAACGGCCACAGCCAAGGCTATCGGCAGGTTGACCGGGGTATGCTGATATAATGTTGTCATGAACACTTAACTTGGGACTTAAATCATGTTCAGACAGTCTTTGATCACTATCATGTTGGTCTCCCTTGCCGGTGGTGCCGTTGCCGGTCAAGTCTATAGTTGGACAGATCCAGCCACAGGCAAGACGGTGTTCTCCGATCAACCGCCACCACCCAATGTCAAAGGCCAGCAAAAAGACTATAAGGCCAGCACCATTCAAACCTCACTGCATGGCTATGCCATACAGGAAGCCATTCGCAAGTCGCCCGTGACCTTGTTCAGCAGTGACTGCGGTGAAGTATGTACGAATGCCAAGCAATTTCTGAGCAAACGTGGAATACCTTATACCTTGAAAAACCCTGGCACTCAGCAAGCCTACTTTGACGAACTGAAGAAACTGACTGGCTCCGACAAGATTCCTGTCTTGTTGATTGGCAGCAAAACTGTCACTGGCTTTGAACCTGGTTCATGGAACGCTGCATTGGATGAAGCAGGCTATCCAAAATCAGAGAACCCCGCAGTAGCCAATAAACCCAAAGAGACTGTTGCCACGCCTAATAAACCGGCCAATGGCGGCCAATAACACGGAGTCATACCAATCAATGCAACTGGCCACATGGAATGTCAATTCGCTCAAAGTTCGTCTGCCACAAGTCTTGGCTTGGTTAGCTAACAACCCTGTTGACGCATTGTGTTTACAGGAAACCAAACTGGAAGACCATAACTTCCCACGCAGTGAAATTGAAGCAGCAGGCTACCACGTGGCCTTTGCTGGCCAGAAAACCTATAACGGTGTTGCGATTCTGTCCAAGCATGAAATCGACGATGTGCAAGTCAACCTTCCAAATCTGGAAGATGAGCAGAAACGGCTGCTAGCATGCACGATAGCGGGCGTACGGGTCATTTGCGCCTACTTTCCCAACGGACAAAGCTTGGACTCGGACAAATATCAGTACAAGCTGCACTGGTTGGCAGCGCTTCAAGACTGGTTGAAAGTCGAACTGAACAAGTATGCTGCAGTAGCATTGTTAGGTGATTACAACATTGCACCTGAAGACCGTGATGTCCATGACCCCAAAGCCTGGGAAGGACAGGTTCTGGTAAGCCCACCGGAACGCGAGGCATTCCAGAATTTGTTGTCCATGGGCATGCAAGACAGTTTCCGTGCATTTGAACAAGCAGACAAATCGTTTACCTGGTGGGATTACCGGATGAATGGCTTCAAGCGTAACCTAGGCTTGCGTATTGATCACATCTTACTGTCCCCAGCCTTGGCTGAGCGGTGTAGTCAATGTGTCATTGACGTTACCCCTCGACATAACGAACGCCCATCCGATCACACTCCTGTCATTGCCACATTGAACTAAGACGTCCGATCATTGCCAAGACGTACATATGTTTTGTTTGCCCGATCAACACAGGAACTGTATGAAGAAGTTACCAATGCATCGCCTTTGCTCCCTGCTGATCGCCACCGCATTGCTGGCAGGTTGCAACAAACCACCAACAGATGTGGTGGACAAGGATGCCAAGCCATCGAATACCTCCAATCTGCCGAGCATCCAGCGTAATCCTGGAGTCACACTTCCGGACTTCACCACATTGGTCGACAAAGAAGGACCAGCGGTGGTCAATATCAGTACTACTCAAACAGTCAGTACGCGTGGTCGCGGTGGCCCGGGCTTATCGGAAGACGATCCTTTCTACGAATTTTTCAAACGTTTTGCACCGCCACAGGCACCACGTCAATATCAGACACAGTCACTGGGTTCCGGGTTCATTATTTCAGATGATGGCTATATTCTGACCAATGCCCATGTTGTGGCGGAAGCAGACGAAGTCAATGTCAGACTAACCGACAAACGTGAGTTCAAGGCAAAGGTCGTGGGCGTAGATCGTCGAACGGATGTTGCGCTGGTCAAGATCAACAGTACCAGCTTGCCCAAGGTACCATTGGGTGACCCGGATAACTTGCGGGTCGGCGAGTGGGTTGTTGCCATTGGCCAACCATTTGGTTTCGACAATTCAGTCACCGCTGGTATTGTCAGCGCCAAAGGCCGATCGTTACCAGATGAAAGCTATGTTCCATTCATTCAAACTGACGTACCGATCAATCCAGGCAATTCGGGTGGCCCGCTCTTCAATATGCGTGGTGAAGTAGTAGGGATCAACTCGCAGATCTATTCGCGTTCGGGTGGTTATATGGGCATCTCATTTGCCATTCCAATTGATGTTGCCCTGAATGTGGCCAAACAGTTGCAGGAAAGCGGTAAGGTTAGCCGTGGTCGAATTGGTGTGCAGATTCAACCCCTCACTCAGGAACTGGCGCAAAGCTTTGGCCTGAAGAGTACTGACGGTGCACTGGTATCAATGGTGGAAGCAGATGGCCCTGCTGCCAAAGCTGGCTTGCTAGCTGGTGATGTAATCATTGCGTTCAACAATCAACCCGTGAAATCGTCGAACGAGCTACCATTATTGGTTGCTAACATCAAACCAAGCACCAAAGCCGATTTAAAAGTATGGCGTAAGGGCCGGGAAGTGGTACTGAAAGTTACCGTGGCTGAAATGCCAACCGACAAGACGATTACCAGCACAGAACCGCCACAGACTGCTCCTGCAAAAATCGCACGGCTCGGTTTACAGCTCTCTGATTTGTCGTCCGAACAACGTCACGAATTACGTATCAAAGCCGGAGTTCTGGTTGAGGACGTTGATGGGCCTGCAGCCAAAGCCGGGCTGGAAGCCAATGATGTCATTCTGGCAGTGAATTCAACCGAAGTTTCCAGCGTAGCGCAATTCAGCAAACTGGTCAGTCGCTTTGACGGGGGTACGATCGCACTACTGGTGTTGCGCGAAGGTAATACGCTCTACCTCCCGCTGAAATTGCGTTGATCACTCATGACCAAAACCGATATGGTGGCCGTTCCGGGCCGCCATGTTGGTTGATGTTTATAGCAGGTTATTGTGATGCTTGTTGTAGTTTATTTTTATACTCAGTTACCTTCTTCTTCAATTCACGAAATTCCTCACAAGTCACCCAGCACAGCTTATCCAAAATCGCCAGATGCTTTTCGGCATTAGGTAAGTCATCTGCCATCAGATAAGCCTCGCCAATGTATTCGTGTACCCCCTGTGCTTCGGATTGATTTCCAGCGCACGTTCATAGTGCCTGAAAGCATTAGGCAGGTCGCCCAGTTTCCGGTGCGCATAACCAAGCCAGTTATAAGCATTGGTATCGTGCCACAACCTTATTCATTGCCTCAATTGCACCCTGCCAGTTTTCTGCTTTCAAAGCTGTTTTACCAGCCGAATAATCCACATCATCCGTCTGACTGTCGCCACCACCCCAGTTTCCCATGGCCTGGGCCGGTACAATAGTTACCAACGATAAAACCAATATCGCAGCCAACGTCATTCGCTTCATTCCACCCACTCCCTTGTATAACCAATCCACTGGACTTGGGGCGTTGCACCACGCGCTAGGCTAAATAAAAAAACGGGCAGATTAACTGCCCGTTGATACGGAATTAGCTGTTGGATGGTGGAGAAGCCACACTGGCAGTTGTCACTGGATAGTTCCAGAACCGCTTCCAGGCCCCCAGCACCATATTGGGGTATTCCGGTTTGCCCAAACTACCGTTATAACGCCCCAAGGCACGGAAAAGGTTTCCCTTTTCAATATCCAAGTAATGACGCAGGATGGTACAACCATACCGTAAATTGGTTCGCAGATGGAACAGGTTATGTTCACTGGTGCCAATTGAACGTACCCAGAACGGCATGACCTGCATGAATCCCCTGGCCCCTACACTGGAAACTGCATATTTACGGAAACCAGATTCCACCTGAATCAATCCCATGACCAGTTGCGGGTCAAGTCCAGCACGAGTCGCTTCGTAGTGAACAGATGTCAAAAACTGCCGTCGTACTTCCGGATCCGGCATGCGCTTTTCCAATCGTTTGGACATATCGGTAATCCAAGCCTGCGCATCAGCCTGATTTTCGAATACCAAACGGGGAGCTGCATTATCTGCCACTGCACGTTGCAACGACGCCTGAACACTCGCAGACAATTGCTCTTCAAGCTGAGCACCAGCCCGAACCTGATTTGCCATCATTGCTGCAAACAAGACTGCGATGATCTGAACATACCTTGATTTCATTTTTTCTTACCTTAACCTTGCCATCATATGGGCATCGACATACCGCCCATCGCGGAATGCAAAATGCCGCAAGGTGCCTTCGATATCAAATCCATGTTTCTTGTATAACGCTATCGCTGGCTCGTTGTAAGTAAGTACTTGTAATTCAAGCCGTTGAAGATTCAGCCAATTATCAGCCAAATCCAATACCGACGTCATCAGCAAGTTGCCAATACCTTGTCGATGCCGGTCCGCACGAACCACCGGTGCAATGCTGCCACAATGCTTGCGTGGTGTTTTGCTCATCACACTCAATGTCACTTCGCCCACAATCTCACCAACCTGTTCGGCAATCAGAATATGGCGCGTAGGCGGCGCATTGGTGATCCAATCCCGCCAAAATGATTGATCCATATGCGGCAACTGCATCAGCTGCTCACGAATGGCAGGATGAGCATATATCTCTGTCAGAGTAGGTACGTCAGCTACATTGGCGCGCCGGATTAGAATTGATGCGGAATCAAACACAAGCACCACCCTCCTCCAGTATCGGCCGCAAACGCGCCATGGAGTATGAGTTGACCCATTCTCCATTACGATAAGCGTGCCGTTGATGCTCCCCTTCAATCACAAAGCCAAACTTGCGATAAAGCGCAATGGCTGCTGCATTATCGGTATACACCGTCAGCTCCAGCCGCGATACATTCAGCCAGCGATCTGCCAGATGAATCAACTCCGCCATCAGGCAGCTGCCCACACCTTGTCCTTGCCATGCATCAGCGATTGCAATCCATACGTGGGCCACATGCCTGCGGCGTGGTTTGGCCTCTCCGCGAATACCAGCCGTACCCACAAGCTGATCTCCAATCAAGGCAACCAGCTCAATGTGATCATCTTCCTGTGTCACCATCCGCTTTTGCCACCCTTCGACAGATGGCCAAGGCAACTGCATGGTGCCTGCTACGGCAGACAAATCGTCGAAAATGCGGGCGACTGCTTCCGCATCTTCGATTGCCGCTCTACGTAAGATAATCGCGGGATTGGCCATTGATATCAACCAAGCTTTTGCTTGAGCTGATTCACTGCATCGGCCAGTGGCAATACCGTTGCCGCTGCATCGGTACGGGCCTGATATTCGATCTCGCCATTCTTCAGGCCACGCTCACCCAAGGTAATGCGGTGAGGGATGCCAATCAGTTCCATATCGGCAAACATCACTCCAGGGCGCTCATCACGGTCATCCAGCACCACATCGACACCCGCCGCTTGCAGCTCAGCATACAACCTGTCCGCTTCCTGTTTGATCAGTTCATTACGGTAGTAACCCACCGGCACGATAGCCAGAACGAACGGTGCCATCGCGGCCGGGAAGATGATGCCCTTCTCGTCAAAGTTCTGCTCGATGCTGGCCCCAACAATGCGGGACACTCCGATACCATAGCAGCCCATTTCCATCGGCTGGGTCTTGCCATCCTTATCCAGATAAGTACAACCCATAGCAGACGAGTATTTGGTCCGTAACTGGAAGATATGCCCTACTTCAATACCGCGGCAGATTTCCAAAGTGCCTTTACCATCCGGACTTGGGTCACCTGTCACGACGTTGCGGATGTCTGCCACTTGATCTGGTTCCGGCAAATCACGGCCCCAGTTGACGCCCGCAATGTGGAACTTGGGCTTGTTGGCGCCCACAACGAAGTCGCTCATTGCGGCCACAGTGTGATCAGCAATGACACGGATCTTGCTGCGATCGATACCGACCGGGCCCAGGAAGCCCGGTGGGCAATTGAAGAAGCCACGGATTTCTTCTTCCGTTGCAAAGCGGAAATCAGCCAAACCAGCCAGCTTGCCCACTTTGACTTCATTCAGGCCATGATCACCACGCAACAATAACAGGTGCAATTGTTCACCAGCCATCAGCACAATGGATTTCACGGTACGTGACAGCGGAATCCCCATCAACTCCGCCACTTGCTCGCAAGTGGTCTGTTTGGGTGTGTCCACGTCACGCATGACTTCAGCCGCTGCAGCACGTGTTGCAACCGGTGGCAATGCTGCGGCTAGCTCACAGTTGGCGGCAAAATCGGAAGTCGGGCAATACGCCAATGCATCTTCACCGGAATCAGCCAGCACATGGAATTCATGCGAACCATCACCACCAATCGCACCGGTGTCCGCAGCCACAGCACGGAACTTCAAACCCAGGCGGGTGAAGACATTGGAGTAGGCACGGTACATCACGTCATACGTGCTTTGCAGGCTGGCAAAATCTGTATGGAAGGAATAAGCGTCCTTCATCACAAATTCGCGTGCACGCATCACGCCAAAACGGGGACGGATTTCGTCGCGGAATTTGGTCTGCACCTGATAGAAATTCAGTGGCAGCTGTTTGTAACTCTTGATCTCGGTACGCGCGATGTCGGTAATCACTTCTTCGTGTGTCGGGCCGAAACAGAAATCGCGATCATGACGATCCTTGATCTTCAGCATCTGCGGGCCGAAAACGTCCCAACGACCGGTTTCCTGCCACAGTTCGGCAGGTTGAACTGCTGGCATCAGCAATTCCAATGCTCCAGCCTTGTTCATTTCGTCACGCACCACGGCTTCCACCTTGCGCAATACCTTCAAGCCCAATGGCATCCAGGTATACAAACCACTACCCAGACGTTTGATTAGGCCAGCGCGCAGCATCAGCTTGTGACTGGGCAACTCCGCTTCGTTCGGCGCTTCTTTGAGGGTGGACAGAAAAAACTGCGAGGTGCGCATTGCAAAGTTCCTGACAATTTTGAAAAAAGGTTTCAATTCTACTGCGTTATGGCGCTTGGGTCATCGCCTGAACGCAGCAGCAACAGTAAATGCGATTGAAGAGGGTGGATTGCATTATTGGATAAGCGCAAGCAACTGATTTTCAATAAAGGAAAGGGCATCATTCAGTAGTCTGAGCGAGACTGATGAACCCCTGTGAAGCTGGATCACTCACATGATCAAGCCATGTCATCGAACCGGCAAACACCCCCTGCTCAGACACCCGGACCTTGGCCGTTCTTTTGCCTGAGCGAAGCCAACAGTGCCGCTGAACGTGACTTCTTCTCCTCCACGCTCAACTCCCGCTTCTCACCTGGCTTGCCACTCCAGCGAATATCATCGCCTGGCAACTCACCCAAGAACCGAGATGGTTCACAGACGGTCCATTCACCGGCACGTCGGCGCTTCATCGCATGCGTGATGGTCAAACTCCATTGAGCACGAGTAATGGCGACATACATCAACCGACGCTCTTCTTCCACCATGCCGTTATCGACAGACTCACGGTGCGGGAGAATGCCTTCCTCACACCCCACCAGAAACACATGGGGATATTCCAACCCTTTGGATGCATGCAACGTAGTCATCCGTACCGCATCAATCTCAGCCTGATCCCGGCTTTCCATCATGGTGATCAAAGCAATGGTCTGGGCCAGATCAATAAGGGTTTTGCCATCTTCTTCCCCTTTCTTGGTCACCCAGCCGACGAAATCCATCACATTCTTCCACTTGGTTTCGCCTGCTTTACCCTCTTCCGAATCATAAAGCCAGATTTCGTAGTCGATAGCCTTCAGAATGTCCATCAACACCACACCTGCGGGCTCTCGCTCAGCACGCCATTGCATCCGGTTGATGAAGTCACAGAAAGTACGTAACGGCCCCAATTGCTTTTCCTGCAGATGTATTTCCATGCCCGGTGCGGTAGCCGCCGCAAACAGGCTGATGTGACGTTCAGCGGAATAGGTACCTAGTTTTTCGAGCGTGATATTGCCAATGCCTCGCTTGGGTGTGGTTGCAGCCCGGATGAAGGCCGGGTCGTCATCCTGATTGGCCAACAAGCGCAGGTAGGCAATCACATCCTTGATTTCCGCTTTGTCAAAGAAAGATTGACCACCACTCATCACATACGGGATACGCTGGTTACGCAGCGCCTGCTCGATGACACGAGCTTGGTGGTTGCCGCGATACAAAATGGCGTAATCCAGGAAGCGCTTACCGTGCTCAAATTTATGCGCCAGGATACGCATGGCGATGGTTTCTGCTTCATGCTCATCATCCTTGACGGCTAAAATGTTGATTGGATCACCTTCACCCAAATTACTCCACAACGTCTTTTCAAATAGTTTGGGGTTGTTACCAATCACTGAGTTGGCTGCTCGCAGGATACGGGAGGTAGAACGGTAGTTCTGTTCCAGCTTGACCAGTTTCAGATTCGGATAGTCCTGCTGCAATAGCCGCAGGTTCTCCATATTGGCGCCACGCCAGGCGTAGATCGATTGGTCATCGTCCCCCACCGCAGTGAACTTGCCCCAGCGCCCGGTCAATTGCCTTACCAGTTTGTACTGGCAGGTGTTGGTATCCTGACATTCGTCGATCAACAGGTATTTCAGCTTGTTGCGCCATTTCTCCAGCGCCTCTTCGTCATGCTCAAACAGCTCCACCGGCAAACGGATCAAGTCATCAAAATCCATGGCCTGATAGGCGAACAATGTGTCCTGATATGTACGATAACAACGTGCTGCGTGGAATTCACCTTCATGGCTGCCGTTGTTCAAGGCATCTTCCGGCGACACAAAATCGTTCTTCCAGCGCGAGATGATGCTTTGTACCCGGCGAATTTCTTCCTTATCCGTCGTTTTCAGGATATCGCTAACGATTTTGTAGCCATCATTCGCATCCAGAATCGAGAACTGTGGCTTGTAACCAATCCGTTTCGACTCCTGCCGCATGATCTGCATGCCCAGGCTGTGAAAGGTACATACCGTCAGACCACGACCTGCCGATCCATGCAGCAGGCCTTCCACACGCTCCTGCATCTCGCGTGCAGCCTTGTTAGTAAAGGTGATCGCAGCAATATTACGTGCTGACATGCCGTATTCGTTGATCAGATAGGCAATCTTGTGGGTAATCACTCGCGTTTTGCCAGACCCGGCCCCAGCGAGCACCAGCAATGGGCCGTCGACATAGTGAATGGCTTCGCGTTGTGGAGGATTGAGGCTAGGTGGTGGCATGCTGTGACATCACAAGGATTGATGCTTAAACTGCCAATCTTTCCAATCACTTGGAAAGATGGCATACGGGCTGACAGGTTGGCATATTAACATGGCACACAAGTCAGACTGATCGGCCGATATAATGAACGACTCAGCCAAGCTTGCGACTTCATCATGCCAACCTATGCCATCGGCGACATCCAGGGCTGTTATCAGCCTTTTCAAAACCTGTTGGAGCTGATCAATTACAACCCCACCACCGACCGTATCTGGCTAACGGGTGACTTGGTCAACCGTGGACCTTGTTCGTTGGAGGTGCTGCGTTGGGCCTACCAGCATCAAGATCGAGTGACTGCGGTCCTCGGCAATCACGATCTGCACCTATTGGCGGTTGCTGCAGGCCATGGCAAGTTACACAAGAGCGATACCCTGCAGCCCATTCTGGACGCGCCTGATCGTGATGTGCTACTGGATTGGCTCCGACAGCAGCCATTGGTTCATCTTGATCAAGGCTGGTTGATGGTTCACGCCGGTTTGTTACCGCAATGGACTGTAACAGATGCACGTCTACTAGCAGCCGAGGTAGAGCACATTCTGCGTGGCCCCGACCACGGAGAACTATTTCGACATATGTATGGCAACGAACCCAAGCGGTGGTCCGACGATTTACAGGGCTGGGATCGCATCCGGCTAATTGTCAACGCCATGACCCGCATGCGGTTGACTACACAAGATGGCGAGATCGACCTGAAATTCAAAGGCGAGCTGCCGGACGCGCCCGCACATCTCTGTGCTTGGTTCGATGCGCCAGGGCGTCGCAGTGCAAATACCCCGATTGTGTGTGGGCATTGGTCCGCTTTAGGTCTGTCCCTGCGGGACGATCTGGCAGCGCTCGATACCGGGTGCCTGTGGGGAGGCAGCCTTACGGCGCTTCGGCTGGAGGATCGACAGGTTTATCAGCTCCCTTGTGCAGCAGCGGCAGATTTAACGCAGTGGCAATGATTGCCTCTGCCTCTTTGCACAGATGGCGACGATGTGCTCCTTCCGCATTCAATTGGCGACAGAAATGAAGTTCAGCCACTGTCTGCTTGGCCGAGACAATACGCCAAATAGAAGCAAGCAGTGACAAGTTGTCGGTGTAAGCCGGTGCTATGGCATGCTGTCCATCTAGGTACAGGTAGCGCAGCCCAACTGGTTGCACTCGACCTTGAGATTCCAGAATCGGCTGGAACAGTGATGCATTGAATGGGCGAAGGTAGGTGCCATCAGCAGTCGTCCCTTCCGGAAACATCGCAATACAGTCGCCCTCTGCCAACGAGGCTGACACTATATTTCCAACTCGAGCAGTATCCCTTTTCTTCTGTCGCTCAATGAAGAGTGTCCCGGTCTTAACACACAACCATCCAATAACAGGCCAGCGACGCACTTCCGATTTGGCGACGAACCGGGAGACTGTAATTGAATTCAGTACAAATATATCGATCCACGATACATGGTTTGCCACCAACAATGTGTTGGCAGGATAAATACCGGGAGGTATTCCCACCACACGAACCTCAAAATTCAGCAGCAGCAGCATCTGTTGCGACCAGCGCTGGATAGTGGTTACCCGTAAGTCACGGTCTGCCGTACCAAACCGGGCAGCCACAATCACCACCCCTTTGAACAAATGAAAAGTCAGTCGAGAAATACGCCAAATGCGGGTAAGCAACCAGGTTTTACTCACTGCAACTCCACAAACAGGGTACCGGCCCAGCCGGCAGGAACCCGCAATTGTAGCGTTTCAGGTTCGTCTACGTGCTTAACGGCCTACAAAATGGCGTAAATACCGCTTATCCATATGCGACATTGGCAACAACATCAGCAAATCAGCGGTATTGAAATCCGGATCCCAAGCCGGTTCGCCACATACCATTGCCCCGACGCGCAGATAACCCTTGATCAGCGGAGGCAAGCTGACATCACGACTCCCTTCGATCGCCGACATTGGCAACGGGCAACGTGGAAAGGCACGCCACTCGATTGGGCTTGAATACTTATCCTTGATTTGATTGTAGATACCCACCGCATTATGGCCACCATCCGCCATGCTGATGCTGGCACAACCAATCAGGTATTCATAGCTGTTACGCACCATGTAATTGGCCAGACCCGACCATAACAGGGTGATGACCCCACCGGAACGATAATCCGGATGAACGCAGGAACGGCCAACTTCAACCATGCGATTGCGAAGGTTGGCCAAGCGCACCAGATCGAATTCGGATTCGGAATAGTAGTTCCCAATCTTACGCGCCTGCGAGGGGGCCAGGATGCGATAGGTACCCACCACCTCACCCGAGATTTCATTCCGCACAAGCAGGTGTTCACAAAACGGATCGAACATATCCTGATCTATCCCCGGCTCTTGGCCATCAAGACGGGCTCCCATTTCTTCGGCAAATACTTGATACCGGAGACGCTGCGCTTCCAGTACTTCTTCACTGGTTGTCGCCAAAGCTACAGACAGGCGGCATGCGCCTTGCAAGTGTTCGTTGGCTCGAGCTTGTAACATTGCTTTCTCCACTTTGTTCGACCTTTGCAACGTTAGTGCTGACGCATGCCAGCAAAATGACTATTGCGTTAAGTTTTGATGACGCTGCGGCGGTCGGTTTCGCTGCGTCCGGGGGTAGCCTATCGTATATACTGGCCGTATACGACATCCTGATACGGGGGAAGGTTCATGACATCGGTTAGCCGCATGTGTCGCACCATGCTATTAGGTTCATTGTTGGCTTTAGTGCCTGCATGGGCGGGAGCAAGCAGCCTGCCAGAAGTGATCGACAAGATCAAACCCAGTGTTGTAGCCATCGGCACCCACCAACCCACTCGGCAACCACCGCTCAATATCATGGGTACCGGTTTTGTCGTTGCAGACGGCAATATCATCATCACCAATGCTCACGTCATCCCACGCGTCATCGCCAGCGAACAGCAGGAAAAACTTGGCATCATTCTGCGCCAGGACGACAAGACAATATTCCGTGAAGGTACCGTACTTGCACAAGATCCGGCACATGATCTGGCAGCCATCAAAATTACCGGCAACAGCCTGCCATCACTACCAATCGGCGATTCCGACAGCATCCGCGAAGGTCAGCGTATCGCCTTTACCGGGTTTCCAATCGGCATGGCATTAGGCCTGCACCCGGCCACGCACCTTGGTTACATCTCAGCCATATCACCGATTGTGTTACCTGCGCTCAACTCACGACAATTGGACCCACGTGTAGTCAATCGCCTCAAGCATGGTGGTTTCAATATTCTGCAACTGGATGCTACAGCCTATCCCGGCAACAGTGGCAGTCCCGTCTTCGACCCTGAATCCGGGAGAGTCATCGGCATCATCAATATGGTGTTTGTCAAAGGCACCAAAGAAGCAGCCTTAGCCACACCATCCGGCATCAGTTATGCGATCCCGGCGAAGTTTATTGACGAGCTGATCCGTGAGAAGTTGGTGAAGCCTTGACTGGCCTAGTATCACTGCGCATCAATGATAGCCACAGTAGTAAGAAGATCAAGCACTCGATTCGGGCAAAATCCAGTAAGCTATCAAACAACCCGACTGCACAGGCTGCCACCACGGCAGCCAACAGCAGCGGGGCCAGTTCATCGCCGCGTCGCATCTTGTCACGCAATGCCACCATCGCCGCCAGCAACAGAATACTGAACAAACTGACCCCAATCAGCCCTTGCTCATAGTAAACATGCAGCCACATGTTCTTGGCATGCCAAGGTAAGTGGTGCCGATCACTGGTATAGGACCAATATGCCAACCCTTGATTGAAGTTCCCATTGTCCAGCAAGGCTCGGCCTGCGCCATCGGTCAGACGTAAATCCGTCACATCGATACTACGGCTGTTGTTGGTGTTGTTGGTAGACAGCGACAACTCTGTCGGACGCAACCAAGACCAACGATCAAGCACCCGATTGCCTTTGAGAGTGACAGAAATCGGTTGCCATTGGGTACCGATACTGTTCACCTGAGCATGTTGACAGTTGAATGGATACAACAACCATTTATCGCATACCGTAGCGTACAGAATGCCACCCGGCTCCATACTGCGGGCCATCGCCGAGAGCGTGAGCGTTTCACCATTGCCTACCTGAACACGTTGTCCCACACGCACTACGTCACCGAAGCCACCAATATAACGTGGTGCAATCAGGCGCAAGAAGCGACCACCTTCATCCTTGATGGCAAACGCGCCGGGGGACTCGCTCTTGCGATTGTGCCAATAATAGTCATCAACAAAACGGCCTTTACCTTCACCCAGCAACATACCACGAGTGCTGTCAACCAAAGCCAACACGTCGCTCCAATGCTGCTTACGACCTTCCAGGTCCTGACTGACCTGGCTAAAACGAGTACCCATGTAATAGTTGCCCATCACCGGGATGATCAGCCCAAGAATCAGCATAACACCCGCTGGCATAGCCAGAGCAACAGGAGCCGGCTTCCACCAACCCGCGAAACGGGCAATCGCTATGGTCAACCACAGATAACCGACCCATCCCCACACGGGCCACCAACCGTCATCCTGCCGCCAATGTCGGGCAACCAGTGGCACAGCGATGGATAGCCCAATCACACCTGCCCAGTGCAGCACATGGGCATGCCCCTTACCTTCACGCCATGCCATGATCGCCCCGATGACCGCCATCAAAGCAGTAATAGCTGTTGCTACATAGGCCCCCTTTGGGGCAAACAAGGCTAAAGCGGGCACTGTAACCAGAGTGATCAGACTTAGTGCAATCAATATCCCTTTTCCTTGCCCATGCGGCAGTCTTACTGGTGCCAACGCGATGGCAGCCAGCATGGCCAGCAACGCCGCCGCCAGAGTACGATAACCACCATTCTGGAACACGAGAAGCAACCCGTACCCCCCCAGCAACAGCCACAATAATGACCATCCAATACCTGGGCCAGACTTGTCGTGACGAACCAATTTCAACGCCAGTAGCACGGCACTGAACAAATAGGCCAGATATACACCACGGGAGAAACTGGTCAGGGCCGCATAGGTTGCGATCAACAAAACGCCGCCGCCAGCCATCGCCACCCAATCCAATCGCCGACGCAAGGCGACCCAGACACATAAGGGCAACAAGGCAGACAGAAAGCAGTCTAACGCAGCGCCACCTGCAAACATTTCAAAGAATGGGCCAACAGCACGATAGTCACTTGCAAAATCAGTCAGCCCCGGAAACAACCAGCGTTCAAATACAACTACCAGCGAAGCCAGCGCCAAGCCTGCCGTGGCACCAGGCATGAAAAAACGCCACAGTGCCGTATCCCGGTCGGTCCATGCCCTTCGCACCATCGGTAAAAGACAGAAAGCCAACAGATAACCTTTGGCGCCACGCAATACATTCATTGCCCCAAGCGAACCAAGTTCGCTGGCCAATTCGTTCCTTGCATCCATTGCGCCCATGGCCAAGGACGACAACCAGGACAAGGTAAATGTCGCGACCAACACCCCAGACAAAGGCGAGAAACGGCCACCACGTTGCTGTCTGGGTGCCTGCCAATAGCCCACTGCCAGCACGACAAGCATGAACAACTCGAACTCCTGAAGTAATAACCAACCACTCCAGGGAGACCAATCCAATAGCGGCATCAACGCGGGCACTGTGGCCAACCAGATCACCGGCCAACGACTCTGCAAACCAACCTGTACCAACATCAGTAACGCCAACAACACACCATAGGGTCGTTGCCAAAGCCCTCCTATTGCAAGGAAAGCAAACACCAGCGCCATTCCTCGATAGCCTAACAATGACAAAACCGATGGTTTCTTGCTCAAGGCTGTTTGCCCCCAGATCGATCAATGATTTTGTGATGACGCAAGCCCAGTGGCCATTTCGCACTGTCAGCATAGGCCCCGATGTAGTCTCGAGTAGCTTGGCGGCCATCGTAATCCAACTTGGCATCCGTCAAAGGCACCATCCATTCCAATGGTGGCTCGCTTATTTGCAGCTTTCCAGGTAATGGATCAAGGCGCAGCTTACCCGGCCTGGCAAATGGTGAACGCAGATGGCTGGCTGCGGCCTGCCAATTCCCAATCACGTTATGTGCTTGCTCTCCACCTTGTACCGGATATGTAGCAAAAACCGCATTGCGTTGGATATATTGTGGGTATGAGGCCCCAAGCAAACCATTGCGCAGATAAATACCATTACCGGCCGCCAGCACGGTGTTGTGAAATACATACACCTGCCGCGGCACATCATTATGTGGCTGGATATTGATTGCGTCGCCGGTCGGATTCACAAACAGGTTGTTATACAACGCCAGATTCCCTTCACCCTGAAACAAGGCTTCACTGGGATTGCCATAGAACAGGTTACCGTAGATATCGTAACGATCATGCTGACCAGTGCCTTCCAATGGCCAATGCCCCACCAGCATGCTGGGTCGGGCATCCTTGCCACGGCTACTGTTGACCGCCTTTACCAACACATTACGACGAATCACCGTAACACTTCGACCCTCGGGCATGCCCACTAAGTTCGGCCGCGTTGCCTGATGCTTGATCTGCAAGTTATAACCCAACGAACCGACAATCAGATTTTCTTCAATCAACCCGCCGATAAAGGGGGCACGCCCATCGGAATTGCCAAGGTACAATCCAGTTCCAGCCCCAATGATACGATTGTTGCGAATCACCCAACCCCACGCTGGGCACTTGGTCGAGATGCCCACATAACCTTGGTTTGCACCATGATTAACGATGGCTAGGTTTTCCAACGTAATGTGATGTGCCCAGCGGGCATTACCCTCTGCCCGCACACCATCAGCTGGCAAACCCTGCCCATCAAGCAACATGTTGCGAACAATCAGATGAGCAGAATCGGCGATACTGACGGTATTACGGTAGGCTTGGGCAACCAGACGGGTACGATTCGGTCCAGCGCCACTGATGATGATTGGTCGATCCGGCTCCCCGACTAAGCCAAACAAAGGCAGTCCCTTGGTATAGGAGCCTGGCTCCAGCAACAATTCATCCCCAGGCTTAAGGCGCTTCAACTGATCCAGATAGCTGGAAGGATCAGCGCTGATCTGCGCCGCGTGCGCCCATGCTACTGCAAAGAACCATAACCACACCCACCATCGCATGTCGACTCAAGCCTTAATGTGTACCCGCTGGCTTGGTATCCGCAGGTGGCGTAATCGCTGGATCTGTTGAGGTTGGTGATTCAACCGTCGGCTTGGAAGCGTCATCAGGTTTAGCTGTATCTGAAGCTGCAGTGGCACCAGAAGCAGATTTGTTTCCAGCTTCAGGTTGGGGCGTAACATCGGCCGGTTTAGTCGTCTCTACCACCGGAGCTGGCTTAGGTTCGGTCCATTTTCCAGCTTTTTTCAATTTGTCCCGTAAACCAGGCAAAGGGAAGCCTGCCAGATAAGCCTTGTGAGCAGAGGTCAAAGCCTTGTCGTACTGCTTTTTCTCGACATACAGCAGGCCCATGTTATAGGCGAGATTGGCATCTTCTGGCGAGAGTTCCTCAGCCTCCTTCAAGACTTTCATCGCCTCATCGGATTTGCCGCTTTGCGCCAAATGCTTGGCAAGCAACATACGTGGCACCAAATCCTTTGGCGCAAACACTGCCGCCCGTTTTAAAAAGCAGGTAACACTCCGTACCGAGCCAGGCAAGCGTTCGGACTTCTCACGCATACTCAATCTCACCAGCGACTGCAAGGCACGTGGATGATTAGGGTACTTGGTCAATGTGTACTGGATATCCGGCATCACTGCCTGCCCGGTTTGGCCTCGTGTCAGGTTTTCAACCTGTGGGGTGAAATGTGCGTTTTCAACCAAGGGGGATTTGGCACGTTCAACCGGATCGTTGTAATCAAATGGACCGAAACTACCCGGCATAGGTGGTGGCACCGGATCACAATCCGTCATGTCGATTTCAGCATGCGCCATCATCGACAAACCACACAAGGTGACTAACATGCACAAGCGGTTCAACATGCGGGTTGCTCCAGTTTCAAGAGGGTTGAATCGCCGAATCCAACAGGCGGGCAAACTGTTCAGTACGTCCGCGACGTGAGGCTGCAAGAACAGCGGCATCACTGGCACATGGGGCTGCTCCCTGTGTCAGTCGAGTCATAAAGTCACGAAGCATACTCATGATCGCTTCGGTATTATCCAATGGCGCAATAGTGTCGATCCCTGCCCGGCGAATGACGTCTGCGGTATCGCCAATCGGGTCTGTCAGTGCAAGTACCGGTCGTCGGGCGCGCAAATATTCGTAAGCCTTGGCCGGAATCTGTCCATTGCATGATGAGCCTTGAAGCACTAGCAGACCATCCACAGACAACATTTCTGCCAGCGCATCGGCATATGGAATCGCCGGTGCCAGCTCAATCAAATCCGTAATACCTTCACGCGCAGCCATTTCCTGCAAGCGGCTGTCGTTACCTGTAGCCCTAAGCCTGATCAGCAATTGCGATACCAATGGATCATTGGCACGCTTCAATTGCCCCAGTGCGGTAAACAGCTGGGTCGGATCACGTTCCATCGAATAGACAATACCACTGTGCAACAGCACTTTTCTGCCAGTACGTACACTTATCGATGGCATAGTGCTTTCAGCACGAGTAAACACCTCTTCGTCATACCCGTTCTCTAACAATACCAACTTGTCGGTAGGCAAATCCGGATAGGTCTGGCGATAGGTCTGAATCGCCCCCGGTGAAGTAAATGTGGCAAAGCGGCAGCCTTGGAAAACTTGCAATTCCAACTGTTTGAACGCCTTCCACACCGTTGGATCTTCAGGATAGCCATCTTGTGCCATGGGATCACGAAAATCAGCCACCCACGGCAATCCGGACAATCGATGCAATGTAGCACCAATCTTGTGTGCCGTAGCGATCGGGTAAGTCGACCAGATGGCAGCAGGGTGATATTGACGGATCAGACGCATGCCCGCCGGAATGGCACCAAACCACCAACTGATCCAGCGATCGGGCAAAGCAAAGGCACGAGGATACCGGCCAGCCAGTGCTAAGTGACGCGAAGTATCCAACGCAAACGCACGCTCCACGATCACGCCTGGCGGCACATCTGCCAACAGGTCATCTGATTTATCTGGATAGGCTCGGGGATGAGCCGTCAGCACAATCGGCTCCCAGCCAAATTCACTCAAATACTGTGAAAAACGCAATGCGCGCTGAATACCGCTGGACCCACGCAATGGTGGGTAGTGATATGCGATCAATAATACGCGCCGGCTCATTCACCCACCCAATCCAAAGTCCATTGCTCAACAATTTCCCGCCATTCACGACGCGAAAACGTATGATTGGCCTCTTTCAATTCTCTTTGTTGCACATTGGCTTGTTGCATCAATTCTTGCCAACGAGGCGACGTGTTGACCACTGCACGGAATTCAGCTGCCGTCAAATCATCACCAGACAAAATGAACAATACCCGACCGCGAAAACGGGCCAACCCTTCAGCCATACGCTCTGGCAACGGCAATGCCGGATCGATTTCTACCCTGGCTGACTGCTGATTGACTGCAATCTGTTTGGTATTACGTGCTTGCCTGAGCTTGCCGACATATTCACCAATTGCACCTCGCACATTGACACCACCACGTAGCAGCTTCATCCAGAAATCACGACTGAACAATCGTTGCCGGTAGTAATGTTTTACAAATGCCTGAGCCAGCCCGGCATCAGTCCGCACCCAGGGATTCAGCAATACCAGCCCTGTTACACGTGGATCACGCCAAGCATAGAACAATGCTGCCGATGCAGCATCGCACAACCCCCAAATTACAATACGGCGTAATTGCGGTTGTTGCTGGCAGAAGACATCAATCGCTGCCCGTAGGTCATCTTTGACTTGTTCAAACACATGCAGTGGACCGCTTGCATCTCCCATGCCACGGTAGTCGAATCGCATGGCTGGTATGCCACCATTGGCCAAAGCACGACACAGCAAAGTGAATTGCCGATGACTGCCCGCCCGATATTGCGGACCACCGACAACAACCAGCACCCCCACATCCCCAGATTGGGCAGGTAGTGACAGCACTGCTGGCAACGTCTCGCCCTGACAGTGGAAAGAAATGGTGGCTTCCTGCCTCGACACTACTGACTGACTGGCTTGCTCAGTTTCTCGCTCAGCAGCATTGACTTCAGCATTTACCTGCAGGGTAGTACCTGTCGATGCTGATACAGTCAAATTAGACTCATCATCCGATACATCGCGCTGCATGACCTGCAAAGTAACATCCCACAATGCCGGAACATCGGTGATTTCCTGAGTGGCCCAGAAACCTTCACCAACCAGCTGATGTACCCTTACACCACTTTGTTTGTTACGCCATTCGCTGGCCAACTTTTCCACAATGGGTGGCAACGGGCGATCAACACTACCTTGCAATTCAAACCAGTCTACAATCAAACCGCCCCGCATGACATTTGCCAACTTGGCTTGTGCTTGCGGTAATGCTAAACCCGGGGCCAATGCATAGCCGGCGATCTCGATGGTTTCTCCACTTACCAATTGCTGTCGCAATTGCGTAGTGTTGGCAGCCCCCTCTCCAGCACCGCTCAACATTTGATTGGCAACTTTCAGACGCAGGAACTGAGTAAGATGTTGCTCTCCATTACTGACTGGCGCCCACAGCAACAAACGCTGGCAATTACCATCAACCATCGCATAGTCGGCAGCCAACAATGCACCCAACCGCAATCCCCATAGAGTCAACGGTAAGTCATAACGCATTTTTAACCAGTTTGCCGCACTAGCGATATCAGCACGCCAGCCTTCCCACGTCGCCTCAGCAAAGTCCCCAGCGCTGTCACCACACCCACCCAAGTCTATCGACATCACGGCATAACCCTGGCTCGCAAGACGGCGCGCCATTTCAGCCACCATACGACGGGATTTATGCATTTCCTCCGCGAACGGGTGTACATACAGCACTACACCCCGCGCTTGCCCCTGCACCGGGTAATGCACGCAAAATCGCGCCCCAAGTGAAGTTTCGAGAAAGAATGGATCGAACGGATGGGTCACGACGGTAGTCAGATACCGGATTTGGTGTCTACAAAGGTCACCAGGCTGCCAACAGAGGCAAAGGTATCGGCACTGATCTCGTCATCTGATACGGTGAAGCCGAATTGCTCTTCCATCGCGGTAATCAAGTTGATCACAGCGATTGAATCTAGCTCGGGAATGCTACCCAGCAATGGTGTATCGAGTTCGAATGTATCAACACGGCTGCCTAGTTGCAGCGTGTCAGCCAGAATCGCCTTAACGGCGGCAAGCGACGACATAAGTAGTTATCTCCAGCTCCGCGCCGTAGCCTGCTCAGCAAGTCGGCGCAACATGAAAAACAGACGGACGGGAATTGTAACAGCAGCGTGATGGGATATTCACTAGCATTACCAGTATACAGCACACGCCGCACCTCAAAAATGACAATAACATACTTGAAATCGTATATACTTATGATGCCAGAAAGTACAACAACTGACCAGTAAACGTGTTTCCAAGCGACATACAGCGCAGGATAGATGATGTATAAAAAAGTAACAATCAACAATAAAATCAATTATATGACCCTAAATAACAGGGCAAGCTCATGACTCAGAGCAGATGCTTGGCCGATCTGAAAGCTTTGCCTGAATCTTTACTCAACGCGTTTTCTTCCGCGGCCAAGCAAAGTATCTTTTACAGTTTGCCTTGGTTTCGCAATTACCTTGTCACCATTGAAAAAGGAAACTGTGACCTCAGGCTATTGACCGCCTCCGAAGGCAATCAAGATGCAGCATTGGTCATGTTGGCCAAGCAAAGTGATTTGCCACTCAGCCCACGTATACTGATCGGAGCCCAAAACTATTACAGCTGCCTTTTCGGCCCGGTGTACACCGGCCAACCAACCGACAACCTATTTGATGCGCTGCTAGCCCCCGCCAAGCAAGAGCGTGTCGATATGCTCGACTTACATCCACTGGATCGCGAATCTGCCAGTTATGGGGCGTTGCAGGGGGCATTACGGCGCGGCGGGTGGTGGGTAGATGAATACTTTTGCTTCGGTAACTGGTATTTGCATGTCGAAGGGCGATCCTATACGCAATACTATGATTCGCTACCTTCCAAGCTCAAAAATACCCTTAAGCGAAAAAAGAAAGCATTGGATCAGGCTGGAAATACTCGGTTTGAAATCATTCAGAGTGGCCCGGATGTAGAACGTGCTATTGCAGATTACATTCGTATCTACAATGCCAGTTGGAAAGTACCGGAACCTTATCAGGACTTCATGCCGGGTTTGTTCCGCACCTGTGCCGAACATGGTTGGCTTCGCGCAGGCTTTGCTTATGTCGACGGCGAACCGGCAGCCGCCCAGATCTGGATTGTTCATGACAGACAGGCACTGATCTATAAGCTGGCTTATGATGAACGATTCGGTAAACTATCGGTTGGCTCAATTCTCACCGCCATGCTCATGGAATATGTGATTGATCAAGATCACGTTGAAATCGTTGACTATCTGACTGGGGATGAGCCATACAAACGTGACTGGATGTCGCACCGCCGCGAACGTTGGGGCATCATTGCCTACAACCCGCGATCGATGGTGGGTTTGATTCATGCAGCAGCGCATTTTGGTGGCAAATGGCTGAAATCACTGCGCGGCGACAAAGACACCTCGGCATCTCCACCCAAAACCAACGAAGACGATAACTGAGCACCATGCCCACACTCGTACATGAACTGATCCTGACAACGGCTGACCGTACGCCCAGTCACTCCGCGCTGGTCTACCAGGGCCATACGCTTGATTATGCCACTTTGGCCCAACAGGTACGAGGCTTGGCCAATGGCCTGTTAGCAAGGGATCTGGCGAAATCAGAACGTGTCGCCATTTATCTGGAAAAACGTTTCGAAACCGTGGTCGGCATGTTTGGCGCAGCGGCCGCAGGAGGAGTGTATGTACCGGTCAATCCACTACTCAAAGCGGAGCAGGTCGGATATATCCTGCAGGATTGCAATGTCCGAATATTGGTGACCTCACCTGAAAGACTGGTCGCACTTCGCGACGTGCTCCCCCATTGCCATGATCTCAAGGCAGTCATCGTCACCGGATTAAAAACGGATACCCCACCATTACCAGGTGTAGAGTTACTGGATTGGCAGGCGACTGTAGCCACTACCAGTCAGTGCTCACCCCATCAAGTCATTGATGGCGATCTGGCTGCCATTCTTTACACCTCCGGCAGTACTGGTAAACCTAAAGGGGTTGTGCTGTCGCATCGAAACATTGTGGCTGGTGCAGTATCTGTAGCCGACTATCTGAATATCACCCATGAAGACCGATTGCTGTCAGTACTGCCACTGTCTTTTGATTATGGTATGAACCAACTGACCACCGCCTTTTTAAGGGGAGCAACGGCCATTTTGATGAATTACCTGCTACCGCGGGATATCGTCAACGCATGTGCCCGTGAACACATTACAGGCTTGGCTTGCGTACCACCATTGTGGGTGCAGCTAGCACAGTTGGAATGGCCAGCCGAAGCAGCTCAGCACCTTCGTTACTTTACCAATTCGGGCGGCCACATGCCATCCGCCACATTGGCTGCCCTGCGTAATGCATTGCCCAATACCCTACCTTATTTGATGTATGGGTTGACTGAAGCTTTCCGCTCCACCTATCTCCCGCCCTGCGAAGTCGACACTCGCCCCGATTCAATGGGCAAGGCCATTCCAAATGCAGAGATCATGGTCTTACGCGAGGACGGTAGTCCATGTGCCGCCAACGAACCGGGAGAATTGGTACATCGTGGCGTACATGTATCGTTGGGTTACTGGAATGACCCGGCAAAGACGGCAGAACGATTCAAACCCATTCCAGCACAGCAGCCCGGCTTAGTCATGCCGGAAATCGCCGTTTGGTCAGGGGATACAGTGCGTAAGGATGAAGATGGCTTCCTGTACTTCATCAGTCGCCGGGATGAAATGATCAAGACCTCAGGTTATCGCGTCAGCCCAACCGAAGTCGAAGAGGTCGTATACAGCACCGACCTAGTTGGTGAGTGTGCGGCATTTGGCGTAGCACACCCTCAACTGGGGCAAGCGATTGTAGTTGTCGCCACCTCCAAGAATGGTGATGTACTGAATTGTGATGCGCTACTGGCAGCTTGCAAGAAGCAACTGCCAGCCTTCATGGTGCCACACCATGTTGAGCCTCGTACTGGCAGCCTGCCACGCAACCCGAATGGCAAGATCGATCGCAAACAGCTTTCGAACGAACTGGCCGAATTGTTTGAAACCTGAAAGTGCTGGCTACCTCGAGCAACCTGGCAAACTCGCCAAACAAACGGTTACCGAAGAGGCCTGATCGATCCAAAAAATAGCCCACAGTTCGCGGTGGGCATTATTCGGGTATTTTTAACCCTGACATCTACCGGCCTAGCCGGTGATGTAAACACTTTTCGAATGTTGTCGAGATATCCATGACCGCAAGTAAACCCGTTCATGCGCCAGTTCTCTTTCCTGTCGTCGACCAATGCCTGATGATTGGCGGCCTACCACTGCCTCGCTTGACAGCCCGTGTCGGGCAAACACCTTTCTACGCTTATGATCGCCAACTACTGACACAGCGTGTGAAGGATCTGCGGGCAGCATTACCAAGCGGTATCGAATTGCATTACGCAATGAAAGCCAACCCCATGCCCGCCGTAGTGCAACATATGGCCAATTTGGTAGACGGGCTGGATGTTGCCTCTGGCCGGGAATTGCGAATAGCGCTGGATACCGGTATGAATCCTGGCAACATCAGCTTTGCTGGTCCTGGCAAAGGGGAAGGTGAACTGTCGCAAGCCATCGCCGCCGGAATTGTGATCAATCTGGAATCCGAAACCGAGCTGGAACACGTTGCCAACCTGGGTAGTGTCTTAGGAATTAAGCCCAAGGTCGCCGTACGCGTCAATCCGGATTTCGAATTGAAATCCTCCGGGATGAGAATGGGAGGTGGTCCGAAGCAGTTCGGGATTGATGCAGAGCGGGTACCGACTACACTCAAGCGCATAGGCGAATTGGAGCTGGATTTTGAAGGCTTTCATATCTTCAGCGGCTCACAAAACCTGAAATCCGAATCAATTGTCGAGGCACATAACCTCACTTTTGAATTAGCACTACGCTTAGCTGAGCACGCACCGTCACCATTGAAAGCACTGAATATTGGTGGTGGCTTTGGTATTCCCTATTTTCCTGGCGAAGGCAGGCTAGACCTTTCCCCCATTGCAGACAATCTCGCAGTCAAGTTACCGGACATCAAGGCCCAACTATCCGGAACAGCGATTGTCATCGAGTTGGGACGCCATCTGGTTGGTGAAGCCGGGATCTATGTATGCAAAATCATCGACAAGAAAATTTCCCGCGGTCACACCTATCTGGTTACAGACGGAGGCCTGCACCATCATCTATCGGCTTCTGGTAATTTTGGTCAGGTAATCCGCAAGAACTATCCTGTCACCATCGGCAATCGGGTCGGTAGCCCACACACCGAGCTTGTATCAATAGTTGGCCCATTATGTACGCCACTGGATCTGCTGGGAGACAAGATGGAACTCCCAGCGGCTGAGATAGGTGACTTGGTAGTCGTGTTTCAATCTGGCGCTTACGGCTACACGGCAAGTCCAACCCGTTTCCTGAGCCATGCCGAACCGGTTGAGGTTCTCATATGACGGCACTGGCCGGTCAACAAGTCGAGTTTATCCGGCTAGACCCGTTTCGCGATTACCCCGCGCCACGGTTACCTGTTTTGCCAATACTCGACTCTGCTGATTTTGGCCAGTCTGGTGGCGAAGCCAGCCCTTTTCTGTCTAATCGCGCGCTTTTTCTGAATGCAGGTCGCTCGGCACTACAATCGATCGCATCCCACCTGCCCAATGCCGGTGATGTACTGATCCCAGCCTACCATTGCCCGACGATGGTTACACCCATTTATGCAGCGGGAAGACAAGTCAGGTTTTATAAGGTCGATGCGCTATTGCAGCCTGACCTGACGGACATCGAGACACAACTGGCCAGTGGCAATGTAGCCGCCGTACTAGTACCGCATTTTTTTGGCTTTCCCCAACCACAGTTGCACGCTATTGCTGAACGCACCCATCAAGCCCAGGCTTGGCTGATTGAAGACTGTGCTCATGCCTTTTTCGGACAATGGAATGGCACAGCATTGGGCTTGACCGGTGATTATGCCATCGCCAGTACCCGCAAGTTCTTTCCCGGCCGGGATGGTGGCGTTTTACTCATCAACACGGGGCCTGCATTCAATGTCACATTGCCCCACCCACGCTGGCATGAGGAATTACGGTCAGTGTACGACTTGCTTCAGCAATCGGTGGAAAGTGGTCGCATAAACTGGCTACGTTGGGCAATCCGGCCTCGTACGGATCAAGCCAGTCCAGGCGTTTACCTGCCAATGCAGTCTTTACCTCCTCAAACCATTCAAATCAATCCGAAGGCTGGCATGCCGGTACGACATGGTCTGCGTAGTTCACGCTGGATCATGCATCACCAACAATGTGACCACATTGTGCAACGGCGACGACAGCTTTATATCCGTTGGCTGGAACGCACCAGCAAGCTGACCGCTGCCCGTCCTTTGTTTGATATGCTTCCCGATCTGGTTGTGCCATACATGTTCCCACTTTTGTTGGCCGAGCCCGAACGACATTTTGCACCATTGAAACAGGCCAGGTTGCCAATCTGGCGATGGGATGAACTAGCCTCATCTACCTGTCAAATCAGCCAACATTATGGCATCGCCTTACTGCAATTGCCTTGCCATCAATCCATCACAGATGCCGATCTGGATTGGATGGCAGACCAACTGTGCCACGTTTTGAAATCTCCCAAAGGCACCCCCCAATGACCAACGATTGGTTGATCGAATCTGCAATTGCTGAATTTGACCGCTACCAGGCGCAGTGGGATGACTGGAACCGACAGCTATACAACGACCACCCCATGTTTTCGAGCCGGTTCATTGGTTATTTACTAAATCATTATGGTGACGAGAAAACCGCGTTAGTCGTACATCGGCCGAGTGGTGGCATGTTTCTTACCCAACCCTATCGCGCACAAGGTTGGGCCAGTTTTCTACCCTCCCAATTGCAAGCATCGCCGATCATGTTGAATGCAACAGCTTACACGGCAAAAATGCACCTTTTCAAAGCGTTACCAGGCTTCCCTATCTTTATCGACTGGCTGGCACAAGACCCGATGTTCAGCCCCTGTCCGACCGAACCCAACAACATTGAGAGCCGTCAACTTGCCGCAACAACCATGGCTATCACCCTGCATGGCAATTTTGAGCAATACTGGCAAGCACGCCCGAAAAAGCTGCGTAGCAATATCAAACGTTATCTGCATCGTATTGATGGGACGGGTGAAACAATCAGTTTACGAATTCACAGCATGCCTGCTGCCATGCAAACAAGTCTGAATTGTTATAGCGATCTTGAATCAAAAGGCTGGAAGGGGCAGGCAGGTACAGCCATTACGTCGGGTAGCCAACAGTGGCGATTCTATCTAGACGTGATGCAAAACAATGCAGAACGTGGTGAAGCACTTGTTTACGAATTATTACTGGGTAACCGAGTAGTCGCTTCTCGGCTGGCGATTTGCGCCAATGGCATGCTGATCATGTTGAAAACCACTTATGACGAACAACTCAAAGATCTGGCTGTTGGTCGCATCCTGCTTTACACCCTGCTTGAGCATGAGTTTCAGCAAGGCCGTTTTCAACGTATCGAATTTTATACCAATGCCACCGCAGATCAGTTGGAATGGGCGACCGAAACACGCCAGATCGATCACGTCACCCTGTATCGATCCCCCCTTTACGCCAGCGGAATGACGGTAATCAGAAACCTACGCGATTTGACGCGACGTATTGGTAAAACGTCAACTGAAACGGCGTCCGACAATAACAAACACTAATGCAACATGGTCCCGTTACCGTGTTTGCTGAGCCAAATTGAGCAATTAACTGTTAGAGGAAACTATGACCGGACTTTGCGGCTGGATTGGCCACGCCACGACCGAGCCCGAATCAACACTGGCCCGCATGGTAGGACGTTTATCACCCTTCCCTGGTGCCAAACCTACTAATTGGTCGACCAGCGATTGTGGCTTGGGTGCCACTGGGTTGAAAGCTACCCCGCAAATCGCCCACCAAGGCAATCTGCATGCAGTGGTCATCGGCCGCCCGCGCATCACTGATTCGCACCTACATGCCTTTGCAGCGCAGAACAATCATGCCGAAGCACTGATTCAAGGCTATCGCAAAGAAGGGCATACCGTGCTTCGCCACTTTGCTGATAGCTTTGCCATTGCATTGATCGATACCGACAAACAAGCTGCTCTTCTGGCGGTTGATCGTTTTGGTTCGGTCCCGCTAGGCTTTACCGAAAGTGCTAACGGGCTGATTTTTGGTAGCAGTCTTTGGTCGCTGAATGCGCATCCGGCGGCACAACAAGGTATTGATCCTCAGGCAATCTATCACTACCTGTATTTCCATATGATCCCGGGCCCGGAAACCATCTATCGTGACCAGTTCCGCCTGGAACCCGGCGAAAGCCTGATATGGCACGCAGGTAAAAGCACACGACAGCGGTACTGGGAACCAGTGTTTGTGGAAAATGGCACCCAGTCATTTGTTGAACAAAAAGAGGCCTTCACTGCATTGGTACGAGAAAGCGTACGCGAAGCCTCAATGGGGGCAGATACTGGTTGTTTCTTGTCTGGTGGTACAGATAGCTCAACCATTGCCGGTATGTTGACTACAGTCTCTGGACGCCCTGCCCGTACTTACTCCATTGGGTTTGAAGCCGAAGGCTACGACGAAATGGAGTTTGCCCGCATTGCTGTCAAGCACTTTGGTACACGCCATACCGAGTACTATGTCACCCCAGATGACGTGGTCAACGCCATTCCAAGAATTGCGGCTGCTTCTGATCAGCCCTTTGGCAATTCATCGGTCGTCCCAGGCTTCTATTGCGCCCAATTGGCACACCGGGATGGCGTAGAGCGAATGCTGGGCGGTGATGGCGGTGATGAACTATTTGGCGGCAATGCTCGCTATGCCAAACAGCACATCTTCGAGGTATATGGCCGCATCCCAAGATCCGTCAAAAAATCACTGATCGAACCGCTCGCCTTCAACCTGCCCTCTGCCTTGCCATTGATCGGCAAAGCCCGCAGCTATATCCAACAGGCCAACACCCCCATGCCCGCCCGGCTGGAAACCTACAACTTGCTAGAACGGTTTGGAGCGGCAAATATCCTGACCCGGGACTTTCTGGCACAGATCAACGTCAATGGTCCCAGCATTCATCAGCAAAAAACCTGGGATGCCATTCGAGCCAAAGAATTGATCAATCAAATGCTAGGGCTCGATTTCAAATACACACTGGCCGACAATGATCTAGTCAAGGTCAACCTCGCTTGCGAACTGGCAGGTGTTGAAATCGCCTATCCGCTATTGCACGATAAATTGACCCAGTTCTCACTCAGCCTTGACCCGAGTTGGAAGTTGAAAGGTCAGCAACTTCGCTGGTTCTTCAAAGAAGCCTTACGCGACTTTCTGCCACCCGAGATCATCACCAAAGAGAAACACGGCTTCGGCCTGCCATTCGGCCCCTGGCTGACCAAGCATGTTGGTCTGCAAACCCTGGTGAACGACAGCTTAGCTGATCTCAAACGACACAACCTGATCCGTCCAGAGTTTATTGACGAGGTGATGAGCAAAGTCAAAGAACACCCAGGCTATTATGGAACAATGGTATGGATATTGATGATGCTGTCGTTGTGGCTGAAAGAGGCGAAGCAGGCGATTTGACACCGTGTTGAAACACGTTATTCAGCCACTGGTAGGTGGCTGAATAGTCAAGCAAGGGTATAATACTGCATATAAGTACACCACTCTGATTTATGACTCAGACCATGTCATGCCCAATACGCCGGTAATTGGCTGCCAATCTCATCTGAAAACGGAATGGCGATTGGTCCCAAGGTGTGAACCGTGGTAGCTGGAATTGATCTCCACCCGTGCGAGCGCAACCCCACGCAGTCGAGACTGCAGCACTAAAGCCCAGCTCTTGGGCCAATTCCACGTGCTCACGTTTATAATCTCGATCTGGTTTGCCATTTGGGTAGGCAAACAACTGCGGTTTATAACCAACCAACGCTTCAATTTCATCTCGGCCATCTGCCATTTCCTTACGAGCCTGCTCACGATCCAACGTGGCAAGAATCGGATGCAAGCGGGTATGACCACCAATTTCGATGCCTGATGCAGCCAGCGCCCTTAGTTGTTGTGAACTCATCATTTGATCTGTTGGCAGGGTTACCTGCATGTGACTGACAATCTCGTTGACCTTGTCTTCGCGTGCAGTCCATTCCAGATACTTTAGCTGGCCAAGCAAATGCTGAATCACGGCTGTACGGCTACCAGCATCGGAAACCATATGAACGCCCAGGCCAAGGGACTGCAAATCCACCGGGCCGATAGAAACGGTCCGGATACAATGGATCACCCGTTCGTTCCACATCATGCCGCCATCCAGATAGCCAGTAGCGACAAATACGGTGGCTGGCAAGCCATGTCGTTGCAACAACGGTAATGCCAAGGTGTAATTGTCAGCATAACCATCATCAAATGTAATCGCTGCTGCGGCTGGCGGTAGGCTATGCTTTTCAAGTCGATCAATTGCCTCAGAAAGTGGCAAGACATTGAATTCACGCGCCAACAGGGAAAGTTGCCATTCAAACTGTGTCTGAGTGAGTTCGTTTGGAAACAATGGATCCAAATCCGCCAGGACGCGGTGATAAATCAGAATTGTCAGGCCATTGTTCAACCCACGTCCGCCCACCAGTTTGGTCAACATGCTGGTCATAAGGTTTTTCTTTCAGAAGTCGCAGCCATTCCACGAACAGGTCTTGTTCCATTTCCCATTTGCATGGCCACTGGACTGGCAGTTTGCTGGCCTCTCAACCATCGGTCCATCGTACTCATGATAATCAATAGATAGTAAGGCAGGTCAAAATAAGCCAAGCTGAGGAAAGCCCCCCCTACGGCAAACCCAGCGATGCTCACCTGACTCATCCGACAAAATAGTGAGATCCAGCGAAGCTCATTTTTGCCGTCAGCTTGCTTGATCAAGCGTGTTGCCAGACGCCAGGTCATGAACCCTACCAATATATAGAGAAACAAGCCAATGAAGCCATGCTCACCCAATATTTGGAAATAGATACTATGGGCCGCATGGACTTTCTCCGGATCAGGCGCATAACGAGCAAAGATATTACCGTCATAAATCTGAAACCCACCACCAAAGAAATTATCCTTTGCCAAGTTATAAGCCATCTGCCAAGCATTGATTCGTCCCATGGCCGAAGCATCATCCTGATAGGTTTCGATCGTGGCCATCCGATCATGCCATTTTTCCGGCATGAAGAAGTACAGCAATGGTGATAACAGTACGATAATGAAGCCATTGAGCAACTTACGCGGACTTTTCAGCCAAAGGAATAGGGTCATTGCAGCAATTGCAAGCAACGCGCCACGTGAGTGAGTACCCAATGCGGCGGCAGCACTACCGGCAATGCAGGCCAGCAATGCCCAACGAATACGCTTGTCAGTGACCTGCTCATGTAGGTAATACATCAGCGGAATCACCACGATAAAAGCCAAGCCGATTTCGTTATTTCCCTCGATAAATGAACCAGCTGGGCCCCACACTCGGTTTTCACCACCCTGCAATACGGTGAACAAGCCCCCTTTTAAACCCAACAAACCAATCGACAATGCCACCACCCAGGTTAGTACCTGAATCTGTCGTTTCTCGATAATCAACATGCTGGTGACAAATAACATCAGCATGATCTTCATCACCTTATCCCACATACCATAGACTTGTTCGAGATTGAAGGAAAAAGGCAAGGTGATATTGAGCCACAACACAAATAGACCCAACGCAATCATCGCACCATTTTTTGGAGGGGCTTTGACATCCTTCAGCTTGAACACGAAGGCTAATAATGTCGATCCACCAATAATCATCGCTACCTGAAAGTCATAGGCGAAACCCCAGGTAAAACGATGTGGATTCATCAAACTGATCCAAGCCCACAACACTGCGCCAATCCATGGTCGTTTGAAAATAAAGGGTACGGACCCCAGAATGAAGAGAACCAGTACTATGTCACGCATAACGACACTCTTGGCGTAACGCCACCTGAAAAATAACCAGCCAATCAGTATTCACCAGCCAACAACTCATGATCCGACCATCGGCCGCGATGCTGATTTGGATTGAGGTACCATCTTGAAACTGCGGTCCAGCCAGGGTACCAATCGTGGCTGTAACCAGCGTTCCAACCACCAAGCCAAGTAGAGTACCAGCGGCAGCACCAGCAAACCCCAATGAACCTGAAGTCCCATATGTTCCGTCCATTCCCGCATCCAGATCAGTAGCGGGTAATGAATCAGATAAAGGGCATAAGACACGCTACCGAGCCAATGTAGATGCTGGATCAACCACTTAGTCATGTATGACCGCCATGCCTGCCCATCACTCATGAGCAACCCTGCCCAGATCAGCAAGAACAGAAAGAGCCGCTGATGGAAAACAGTCATGTCATCCGACAGTGTCTTGAACTGAGCCAACCCAAGCACAGCCAATACAGCCACCAACATCATGGCCAATCCACTCCATCGAGCGCGAGCTGTCAATACAACCTTAGCGCCGGCTGACACGGGATAGGCCAGAATTACAAAAAAAGCAGCTACCCAAAACGGCGTTTCGAAATCCACCAACCTTGACTTGGCGATCACCCAGACCACCAACACCGCCAAATATGGAACAAGATAGACCACCATGCGAGGCAACTGTAATATGGCCCCACGTCGCTTGTACTCCGCTATCAGGGCGCCCAGGCACCATACGTAGTACAGGCTCAATACATTTGAAACATGGCCACACTGCCATGCACCGACCACTACAGCCAACAGGCTGACTACCCCTCCAGCCCAAATAGTCGTCCAGATTGATCGCCGCTGTGCCACCCACCAGAATACGGGGTAAAGCAGGTAATAAAATATTTCGTATGACAATGACCAGAATGGCGGGTTGGTCGGTAACACGGTAGCCAGCCGGCCACAAGTCGGACTACGATCCGCCACAAATGTCACTGTGGCTATGACATCCTGCCAACGCAGATCTTGCCAAAGTACTTGATAATGCGAAATTCCCAACCCTAAACCTAGGCCATACAGTCCAAAGATGCCTAATACCGCCACCAGAAAAATCGGGTAAACACGCCGTAATCTGAGATAGATATAGCGCCAGACGCCAGACACTTGGTCCAACGGACGGTCCAGGCTGGCATAGTGAATACTGAACCCAGATAACAGGAAAAAGAATAATACCGCTTCATGCGGATAACCAGATGCCAAATCCACCAACAGTGGCACCGACCCCAGCAGGGAATACTTGTAGCCGAATATTTGAAAGACATGTGCCAACACAACATAACCAGCACAAACACCACGCGCAGCTTCCACTACGTCAATACGGCGCGCAGGTAACAGTGGCAAATTGGCCAGCGTCACCTTAGCCACCTCGCCGGAAGAAGCCCAATGCTTCTTGCAAACCATCACGGTTCAACAACCAGGACAATCCAAGATACCCAGCACCGCCAATTGCAACCAATATGGCAAGGCGTGGGACCAAAGACAAATCACCCAATGGTAGCCGAGTCAGCTCCACTGCCGCCCACATACCACCCGCACTGATGGCAGGGGCGATCTGGGTCCGTACTAATTGCCACACCGTCAAGCCGATCACTGGCATTGCACGGAACAAATTTCCTAACAGTACCAACGGAAAACCAATGACCCAAGCAATACTGATACCTAGCACCCCCCAATGCGAACCGATTACAAAAGCAATCGGCATGACAATACACGCGGAAACCTGGTTCATGACAGATACTTCAGGCCGCCCTAACCCTTGCACTGCAGCTGGGATCATACTGCTCAACATACGCAATGGCATGATCAGGCAAAGTAACAACAAAGGCATCACCGCCCCTGTCCAATTCTTTCCCATCAATAGGTCGACCAGCTCTGGCGCGACAGATGACATTCCCCACGAAACCGGGAACACCACAAATGCCATCAAACGTGCGGCCTTCAGGAAGTGTGCGCTTGCGGCTGCAAGATCATCCTGTACGCGAGAGAAAGCGGGCATTGCCACTTGGTTAAGTACTGATGACACCCGTTGCACAGGCAAACCCGCCAAATGCATGGAGACCGAATAAATGCCAAGTGGCTCTTTGCCCAGCAACTTACCAACGATGAAGGAATCAACCTGCGAATAGAAAAACCACAACATGCGAGCCAACGTGACATGGCCACCAAAGAACACAAATTTTCGCATGCCAGTAAGGCCGAAACTAGGCCATTCCCGAAAGGGAGACATGATCTGAAAACCCACGGCACGCAGTGACAACCCCACCAGGTTTCCCCATACCAATGCCCATACACCATATCCCCAGTAAGCCATGGCAAGCACCACGGCCCCATTGATAATGGCACTGACGGCTTCCAGCATGGATGCTGGCCGGAAATCCATCTTGCGTTCCAGCAACGCTTTGGGGATGGATGTCATGGCGACCAGCGGAAACTGTGCTGCCAAGGCCTGAATAACCAGTGTCAACCTTGGCTCATTGAAAAAACTGGCAATCAACGGGGCGGTCAGCAACAGCAGGACACATAAAGTCATGTTGGACAGGATCACCAACCCGAAAATCTGCTTAAGCTGCGGTAACTCTACCTTGTCAGCCTGTACGATCGACAAACCCAGACCAATTTCCGACATCAACATCAAGAAGGCGACGAAAATATTGGCCATTGCCAGCAGCCCATAGTCGCCCGGTGTGAGAAGCCGGATGACAATGATGGTCATGGCCCACGTAAATACCTGACTGACAATGCGGGCTCCTGCCGTCCAACGCAGGCCCGATACGACTTGGGAACGCAGATTGCTCATTCGCTGACCGGCTTGGCAATCTTTTCCGGCTCGGCATAAATCGTAATGCCTCGCTCAGCCAACCATTCCAGGCGACCATAGAAATCCTGTGCATTCACAAACCAAGCAGCAGCCTGGCCAACCTTGCCATCTTTCAGAATGCCTGCCCGACGGAAATCATCCATGAAGAATTGCTGCAGATCGCCACGTGCTTTGTTGTCAATGCGACGCGGGTTGTAGACCGGATCAAGTGGCGTCACCGGCACTTCGATCAAACGGCCTTCCCAATCCCGGCACTTCAATTGGAAGACTTCAGGTAAACGCACTGGCAAAGGGAAACGGTCCAGCCACTTGTCTTCCAACAAATGGTAGAAAGTCACGGGCCCCATGGTAATGCCCAGACCCAGTACTTTCGCGTTCACTTGCAGGCAACGCTCCCATGGCGAGCCTTCACCAAAGATCGACGGTGCCAAATGATGGGAGCTAACAATGTAGTCGGCCTGCGGCCCCAACGCAGACACGGAATGTGTCGGATGGATACTGCGACGGATGCCAGGCATTTTAAGGAATGTATCGGGCAAGGCGCCCAGATTCGATCCATGCTCACGTGGGTCAAACACATAATCGGTCATCTGGCAGGTGTTGTAGATGGTGCCACCTGGCAGGTAGTAAGTCGGCACCACCAATGTACCGCCCGGGCTGACTGCCTCATAAACAGCTTCCAGCACGGTCTGCGCCCCGCCATCGACATAGCCCAGGCTTTTCAATGAGGAATGCAGCATCACAACGTCACCAGGGCCAATCCCCATGTCACGCAAACCATCCACAATCATGGTTTTGGTGATATGCGGAGCCTCGGCTTTGATTTCCGCTTCGCGACGCTTGGCATAGCGTGCTTCCAGCACACCTTTTACGGCTTGTTTCAACGACTGGAGCAGATTAGCCACGATTGCGGACATCCAGTTCTAGCAGATTGGCATCGATCATGAATTTCGGCGCCCAGTTGAGATACTGATAGTCGCCATAAGCACCATTGACCGGGAACGACCCTTTGACTGCGCCACGGGTATCCTCAGGGCCATCCAAGCGCATGGTTCGACGCACGTATTGATTGGCCAATGCGGCGGCATCACGGTATTTTTTGTCGCCCGTCAGTTCATAAAGCATTAACCAACTATGAGCGATCTGGACCTCACCAGTCAGGCAGGACCAGTTCACCGCAGCCTGCCAATCGGGTTTCAACATACCCGGCAGGAAGCCATCCGGCCGTAACGCAGAAAGCAGGCCATCGGCCGTTTTGATGGCTTTTGCCAGCACATCCGCATTCTGAGTGAATCGGTGCGCCTCCATGAAACCACGTAATGCGTAACCAAGCGTATGGGTCAGTGGGGTATCAGGATTGGTTAGGCAACAATTCGCCAACCAGCCATTTGGTTGCTGCTGAGTCAATGCCCAACGTACTTGCTTCATCGCGGCTTCGGCATAACCTTGCTCCGGATCGACACGCGCTGCTTCAAACAAGCCCCAGGACACATGTGTTTCGTATGTTTTGTCGCCCCGCTTGGCAAATGGCGTTGCATGTTTACGCCAGCAACCGTCTGCATCTAGCGAATCACGCAACCAATTGGCTGCCTTGCGCATTGGCTGACGATAGACTTCACCAAACTCGGCAACGCCCGCCGCCAAACCCAGTAAGATCTGACCAGTGTTGAAGGTGACAGGGACACGAACATCTGCATCGATTCGCCCCCCCATGAACCCTCCTTCCGGGAACTGAATACTGACCAACCAATCCAGCATCTTACGGGCTCGGTCAATAGAGTCTGGATCGTTGTAACGCTTGCCATACTCGATCATGGTGGGAATGATGTAACCGGTGGTTTCAGGATACGATACTGCCCAACCCTTAACCAGACTGAAATCCCTGGCCACTCCACCATCATGTGAGGCAGACAGATCCTGCGCACGCTTCAACCATTGGATCGCAGCGTGAACTGCCGGCTCAATTCCCGGATCTTGCGCCGGCACGCCAGCCTTGTCGCGTGCAACTTCGGCTTTGGCCACAGGTGGTAATTGCATTTGGTCGCGCCAATCGCGAAGGAAATTCTTGGCAGCGGTCAACATGGTCTGATTTGCTCCAAATACGCTAAACAATTCATGGTGTGGTCATTTGACCAGCTTGATGCTGGCTGACTTTACTGACCACATAACGGAATTTGCCGGTCTTTTCCGGCTCAATTGCCGCGACATATTCAATATCCAGCGTCACCCCACGCCCCAATCGGGCCTGGAAAGTGTCACGAATCTTGGGCTCACTGCCAGTGTTCTGAAAACGGTCATCAGTGACCAATTGCAGTCGGCAATGATGTAGTGTTTCCTGAATCACCTTGAAACCATTCACACCAGGCATGTCACGCAGCACCATAGCAATGGCAACGTCGTGCACCATGGTGCCATCCTCTGCCAGCAATACATCATTGGTGCGGCCACGCACTTCTTTCAACAATGGCAAGCCCCGGCCGCATTTACACTGCAAATCATCCAACACAGCTACATCACCATTCTTGTAACGAACAAATGGGAAGCCCGTACTATACAGATGCGTCACTACTACCTCCCCTGGCACCCCAGGTGGCAAAGGCAGGCCTTGCTCGTCGACAACCTCGACAATAATGTCTTCTGCAGTAATATGATTGCCCCCTTCCGGACAGGCATGAGCAATGAAACCGGAATCACGACCACCATAACCATTTGCAACAGGGCAACCAAATACGCGTTTCAATACGTCCGCTTGATGTGGGTACATCCGCTCAGCGGTACAGAATGCAACCTTGATGCCCAGATCATTCATGCGAATACCTTGTTTTTCCGCATGCTGCGCAATCAAGGTCATGGAAGACGGGTAACCAAACAACATGGCCGGTCGAAAAGCTCGAATATCGGCAATGAAGCGTTCGATATCTGAGGCTGACATGGCCGCCGATGGCACCAGTTTGCTGCGCAATAGCCAGTCCCGTATTTGCTTGATGCGATCCTGCTTGGTCAGCTCAATCGGGCTGGACCAGATCACCATTTCACGGTCACCGATATCAACATCCCACCAACGGGTCGCACGCCATTTGGCAGCGACATCATGGCTAACCCTGGTATTGCTAATACAAAAACGCAGTGGATCACCCGTTGAACCAGTAGTCGAGAACAGCCTCATCGGCTCGGCCTGTGTCGATTTCAGGTTATCGAATTCACGACGGATGATGTCTTTGGTCAGGATGGGCAGGCGTGTCAGATCCGACAGCACGTTAACACGGGTCGGATCGAACGAGATCGACCTGAATAGCGCACGATAGTAAGGCACATGTTGGCCACAATCGGTCAAAAAGGCACGTAACCGGTTAATCTGTAATGACTGTAATTCGGCTGGCTTCAACCATTGTGTTCGTTCAAGCTCATGCTTGACCGCAATCGTATCGTGGCGTTTTAGTTTTTCATGCAACGGGAACAACACGTTGGCTGCAAAAGCGGTATAGAGGCCCATCAATGCGACCCTTTCCGGATCAAGCCACGATAAGCAGCAAGCCATTGTTCGCGCACTACCGGCCAAGCATAGCGTTGCGCTTCTGCCAGCCCTGCCGTGGTCAACTGCTCGCTGTACGCATCATCTTGCAATATGCTCAGCATTGCGCCCGCCATAGCATCAACATCACGGGCCGGTACCAACAACGCGGTGCGACCATGCTCTGCAATGAAAGGCACCCCACCAACATCGGTTGTAACTACTGGCACATTACTCGCAAAGGCTTCGAGAATCGAAATCGGCATATTATCGACAGTACTTGGGTTCAACATCAAATCAGCCGAGGTGTACAGCGCACTCATCTGATCATTGTCGATACGTCCTGCAAAAGTCACCGCCGTGGTGATGGTCAGTTGTTCTGCCAGCTGTTGCAAGTTAGCCAGCTCCGGGCCTGAACCAGCCACAGTCAGACGAGCAGCGGGCAAGACCTGCCGAACTTTTGCAAAGGCGCGCAATGCAGTGGGGATATCGTAGATCGGCTCCAGATTGCGGGTGACGATCACGTGCTTATCCTGCTTGCCCGGCTGCGGTTGACGTGGGGTAAAACGTGCCAGGTCGATAATGTTGGGAATAACATGACCACTGAATCCCAACTTGCCAAATACCTCGCGCAGAAAACCGGATGGCACAATCAGTGCGTCTGCTTTTTGCAATCCACGTAATGCCAATGCGGGTGCATTGCCAAAGAATTCTTCTGCGCCACCACCTCGATAGTTAATGATGACGGGGGTACCACGCAATCTGGCAATATAGACTGCAGGCATTGCAAACAAATACCAGGACCAGCCGGAGTTGGCCATCACATGCATCACATCGGCTTGGCCTGCGGCCCGCCATAGTGCCCATTTGTAGGGAATCAGCCGAAACAATGCCCGGATACCCTTCAACTTTTCGACGAAAGCGGGTTGATAAGGTGCGTTGACCTGCACAACATTAACCTGTACACCTTCTTCGCCTAACAGACGGGCAAGTTGACGGCACTGGTTGGCCATACCACCAGAAGGCGGTGGCAACGGCCCGACCAAGGCTAGCCGTAATTCGCTCATCGCTGTTTCCCGTTCAATAACGTGGGATAAACTTGATGGTAACGGCCCACACTTTTGGCCCAATTGCGTTCGGTTTCCACATAGTGACGGCCAGCAGCTTTCATCGCGGGCCAACGCTTAGGATTATCAGCCAACGCCAATACGACACGAGCCAAATCAACCGCATCATTGGCACGGAAGAGTACACCAGTTACATCTGGCGTAATTAATTCGCGGTGACCACCAACATCACTGGCTGCAACCAGGCGCCCTTGCGCCATGGCTTCCAACGGCTTCAATGGCGTCACCAGCTCTGTCAGACGCATTGGTAGACGTGGGTATACCAGCACATCCACCAAATCGTAATACTTGGGTACCTCGGTATTTGAAACTCGCCCGGTGAATATCACCTGATCAGTGATGCCGAGTTGCTGAGCTTGCTGCTTCAATGCAGCTTCCTGATGTCCACCACCAATCAACAACAAGCGTACATTCGAATTATCGCGCAACATCAATGGCATCGCGTCCAGCAATACATTCAGACCCTCGTAGGCATAGAACGAACCGATGAAGCCCAGCACGGTCTTGCCAGTCAACCCTAACTTGGCCTGCAATGTGGAATCAGGTTCAGCACCCATGGTGAATTTTTCAATATCTACCGCATTGGGAATCACTGTGACCTTTTCGGCCGGAATACCTCGCGCCACGATATCGCTACGCAGCCCCTCGCAAATGGTCGTCACCGCGGCCACCCGTTTCAATGCATAGGTTTCCAAGCCTCGTGTGGCACGATAACGTAACCCCCACTCCTTGCTGGTACCATGGTCAACGGCGGCATCTTCCCAAAAGGCCCGTACTTCATACACCACCGGAATACCCAGTTTCTGGCCAACCCGCAAAGCAGGAATGGCATTCAGTACTGGAGAATGAGCATGCAATACATCTGGCTTGATTTGACGAGCCACTTCTTCCAGTCGGCGGGCTGTAGCATTAATCAACGCGATCTCGCTCAACACCGGCTTACTGGACATGAAACCCGTTGCAGGTGGCGTGCGGAAAAAATGCAGGCCATCCACCTCTTCTTCCAGCACGGTGCAGTTTTCCTGCTTCGGGCTGGTCAAATGGAAAGTCTCCCAGCCTAACTTACGTTGTTCACGCAATATGGCTGCGGTCCGGAAGGTATAGCCCGAATGCAACGGAATGGAGTGATCCAGGATGTGCAGGATGCGCATCATGCCACCTTGATACTGGGGCTGGTGCTGACACCCAGACAATTTCGCAGGAATGACTCGAACATCAGCAAGGTCCAGATTGGCGCACTGTAGTCACGGATACCCTTCTCGTGGTGGGTCACCAGCTCCAGTAGATAACTCTGATTGAACCAACCCGTTTGCGCCAAGACATCACCCAGCAAAGCATCCCTGACGCGCTGCCGGAGCGGCCCGCGGAACCACGTTGCCAACGGCACGGCAAAACCCATCTTCTGCCGATACAAAATATCGTTCGGTAAATAAGGTTCCAGTGCCTTCTTCAAGATATATTTACCCTCACCACCCTTGAGTTTCAGTTCTGGTGGCAAGCCAGACATCCACTCCATCCACGAATGATCCAACAGTGGTTCACGAACTTCCAATGAATTGGCCATGCTGGCACGATCCACTTTGGTCAGAATATCGCCGACCAGGTAGGTTTTCATATCCAGATACTGAACCAAGCTTAACGGATGGTCAGTTGGTGCTTTTTGAGCATGGCGCCGCATCGCATTACTAGCGTGATAGCCACCCAGCTCAGCCATGAATTTAGGTGTATAGAGCTTGGCACGCATGCTGGTCTTGAAAATTGACACAGCGTGAAAATAGGCTTCGACCGAATCGCGAGCCAGCGCTTCAAAAGTGGACTTTGCACGGAACACACGTGGCGCCCAGTCAGCCTTCGGATACAAGGTGCCTAAAGTACCGAACAGGGGACGGCGAATCGACAGTGGCAAAGCAGAACGCAGCTTTTCTTCATGCAAATGGAAACGATAGCGACGATACCCCGCAACGTTCTCATCCCCGCCATCACCGGACAATGCCACCGTCACATGCTTGCGGGCGAGCTCGCAGACCCGATAGGTAGGCAAAGCCGAGCTATCAGCATAAGGTTCGTCATACATGCCAGCCAATTTGTCGATCAAACTGAAATCATCAGGGTCAACTTGCTCAACACGATGATTGGTGCGATATCGAGTAGCCACTTGCTGGGCAAACTCGGATTCATTGAACTTCGGATCACCAAACGAGATGGAGCATGTGTTGACCGGGTCTTGTGACAAACCCGCCATCATCGCAACCACACCACTTGAATCGACTCCACCGGATAAGAAGGCACCTAATGGCACTTCGGAAATCATACGAATTTTGACCGAATCACGTAATTGGCGGATCATTTCTTCTTCCGCCTCCTTCTCACTGATTGGGCCTACTGATCTGAATGGCACATCCCAATACTGACGCGGCTCCGGCATCATACCGCCATGACGGAAAGTCAGTGTATGGCCTGGCTCAAGCTTGGCAGCTCCTAGATAGACGGTTCGGGGTTCCGGGATGTAACCATAGGCAAAGTAATCCTCAATCGACATGGGATCGAGGACTTTCTCAAAGGCAGGATGCGCTGCGATGGCTTTCAGCTCCGACGAAAACATCATCGTGCCATCCGATAGTAGCGCATAGAACAATGGTTTCACGCCCAGACGATCACGTGCCAAAAACAGAATGTCACGGTTACGATCCCATAACGCAAACGCAAACATACCGCGGAATCGTTGTACACAGGCCTCTCCCCATTCTTCCCAAGCATGCACAATCACTTCGGTGTCAGAATGCGTGCGGAAGGTATGACCAAGCGCTTTCAGTTCTGGTACCAATTCCTGAAAGTTATAGATTTCACCATTGAATACCACGACCACCGACCGGTCTTCGTTGAACAATGGTTGTTGGCCGGTAGACAGGTCAATGATAGACAGGCGGCGGTGACCAAATGCCACACCTGGCTCAATATGCAAACCACCTTCATCAGGCCCGCGGTGATACTGAATATCGTTAAGACGGGACAACAGGTCGCGGCCATACACGCGACGGCCCTTCAGGTCAAATAGACCGACAATCCCACACATACGTGTGCTCCATCATGAGTGTCACAGCGCGCCCTGCAAGGCACGCAGATAAATATCCGAATAGCGCTCAACCATCTTGGTGAGGCTGAATTCCTGTTCAATGCGCTGCCGACCCGCCATGCCGTGAGCCCGTCTCAACACGGCGTCCGTCACATACCGATCCAACGTATCAGCCAATGCCGCCGGGTCGGCTTTAGGTACCAACAAACCCGTCTGATCATGGAGAATAAGTTCACCATTCCCTCCTACATCCGTCGCAACAACGGGCAGCCCACATGCCATGGCTTCCAGAATGGTGTTGGAAATGCCTTCTGCTAACGATGGAAGTACAAAGATATCAAATGCACGCATCAGCTCTGGCACATCGTGGCGGGCACCCGGTAACCAAGCCAGATCAAGCACTTGTGCCGCATCCAGTTTTCCGACCACCTTATCCTTCAAACTACCATCCCCGACGATTGCCAATCTCACAAAACTACGGTATTGCGGATTGCGAGCAATCAGTCGGCCAAACGCTTCAGCCAAATTGACCTGATCCTTGACAGGCTGCAGTCGCCCTACGGTTCCAATCACAATCAGGTCATCACGACCGTTGAAAGGTGAACCTGTCACGTCTGCACGCCCCGCTTGGGCCGGTGAAAACCGTTGATCATCCACCCCGTTGTAAATCTGACTCAGGCCGCTTGGCGGTACAAATATGCGCTCCACCAAATAACGCTGCAAATCTTTGGAAAGTGCAATCTGGTGTTGCACCAATGGCCGGAACAAGCGCCGCAATCGCTGGTATTTGATATTGTGGCCGTCAATATCGTCCGCATCCCGACCATGCTCACTATGGATGCGGTGTTTGATTCCAGCCAATACTGCCCAGAACTGGCCTTCCAATGTCGCCAGATTACGTGTGTGCAATAAATCGGGCTTGAGTTCGCGCAACAACCGCCACAATTTCACATAGGAGCTGATTGCCTTGCCGGGCGGCTTATGCAAGGCATAAATCGACACATCCGGCCGCTGAATGCGCTTGGCAAAGTCACTGGATGTTGTCAAACAGATAATCGCATGTCGACAAACATGTGGCGGCATGTGATTGATCAGATTGACCAATCCATTTTCCAAGCCGCCAAAATCCAAACTGTAGATCAAGTGCACAACCAGCGGAGTGGCCTGCAATCCCACCCCGCTATTTTGCATGTTGTAATCCCTGTTCCAACATAGGTGACATGGCAGCGGCAAATGCATTCATTACATCATCACCTTGGGAATCACCTAGTACATACAACATGACAATTGCGGACTGACCAGGCTCCCCCATCAAGCGAGCTTTGGCTTGCAACAACTTGGCGTAGTAAGGATTAGCAGTCCAGCGACCATCCACCCAATAGCGTTGCCACAAACGGAATTGAACTGCACTGCCACGAATATCGGATTGCAATACTTGGCCCCATGTCTGGGTTTCGGTATGCATTTGTTGAAGCAGTGTCCATTCCTGATGCTCATCGCGAAACAGGCCATTGCCAGTAGACACCATCTCGGCACCGCGCAATGAACCAGGGTAGAAACCGATGAATACCCCGCCCAGCTGCGCACCACTTGCGAACTCCTGTTGGAACTTGTAAGGAGCATTGTCATAGGCCGGAGTCCAATTGATCCGTCGGCTGACTTGGGTCCAACCTTGTGGGGCATCAATCACGATTGTTTGTTGACTGCCTGCAGGCCGGCGTTTCAAATAGTCCGCATATACAGGCCATGGCAGTACCGTGACGAGTACCAGCGCGATCGTGAGAAACAGACGGGCAGGCACCGGCGATATCAAATCAGTCGAGGATTGTGGTTGATCGGTCCGATCGATATCTTCACGCCAATACGCCCCCACCCAGAACAAGCCAAGCATAATGATGCCGAAGAACAGCCAGCCGTAGATCAAATGATCCACACCCACGGCATATTTCATGTCGCTCATGTGGCCGATCATCACAATCATGTAGGCGCGTAAGCCATTGGCCAGAACCGGCACCACAATCGATGCCAGTGTAAAGATCAAACGACGGGAGAAACGACGATAAGTCAGATAGGCATAGAGCGTACCCAAAGTGAACGATGCAATCAGGTAACGCAAACCACTGCATGCCTCAACCACCGACCACTGCCCTGAAGGGATCGTGAAGAACAGACCTTCACGATAGACTGGGATGCCGGTCATCCGTAACAACCCCACCGTAAAGTCAGCCGTGAAATTCATCATCCAAGGCAACAGCACTTCACCAAACGGCACGGCAAGAACCAAGTAACACAAAGGAAATAACAACGCCTTGGTTACTTGCCAACCAACAATGGCCCAAACCAATAGTGGCAACATCAAGACGAAGGCATATTGCTGCACGACTACAGCCCCAGCCACGTTACCAACCAGCCAGGCAGCCCCCAACAACACCAAGCCAACCAATGGCAATAACGCAGGTGAGGGTTGCAACAATGTCACTTGCTTGCGTCGCTGCCAAATCAACCACAATGTGATTGGGCCAATCAAAAAACCATGTGCATAAGTATCAGATCGATACCAGATATCCACCATACCGAGCCAAGTGTCGGTATAGACCCCAAACAACAACATCAAGCCGGCACACAACATCAGAAAATACTTGCGCCACACATTGGCAGATCGATCTCCACCAGTGGACACACCGAAGGCAGGGGCTTCCAGTTTCACCCTCCCCTCCCTGAATGGTACATGGCAGGTGCAGCAGTGGATGGCAAAGCTGCGTTACCAACCGGAACATCCAAAAGCTCCGCAAACCGGGCCAAGTTGGTAAACCAATCATAATTGGTTTGCACACAACGGCGTGCGGCGGCGGGCATATCAACAAACTGCCCTGCCAATGCCGACTCAATCAGCCGTTGATAGTCAGTCACTTGTTCTGCCACCAGAAAGTCCCGACCGCGAGTTGCTTCAATCCCTTCGGCAGCCTGCGGCGACGCAATGATCAATTTGGCCATGGCCATGGCTTCAAGCACTTTATTCTGCACACCGCGAGCGATACGCAATGGCGCAACGGCCAACGTAGCATAGGCAATATATGGACGAATATCTGGCACACTCCCTGTCACCTTGACCCCGGGCAATTGGCCCAACGCTGTCACCGCTTCTGTAGGGCGTGCACCAACAATATAGAAAACCAGAGTAGGGAAACGCCGCCTGAGTGCTGGCAGAATGTCATGGGCAAACCACTGTACTGCATCGATATTCGGCCAGTAATCCATTGCACCGGTGAAGACTACAGGCATCTCGTCTACCCCATAAGGGTTATCACAAGTAAATCCAGGATCAAAAAATTCAGTGTCCACGCCATTATTCACGTAACCGACTTTTGCCTTGCATGCCGGGGCCATCTCACGGAAGTGTTGGGCTTCAATCGATGAGACGAAAACTGTTCCATCAAAGCGCTGTGTGATGTTTTCCTCAAATGCCAACAACCGATCAGCCTCTCGACGATATACCCAAGATAAAGGCCAGCGCTTGGACTCAGCATATTGCCGCCATTTGTCGGAATCGATATCAACGAAGTCAGCAATACGAGTCAATTGGGTATGTTTTGCCACATACTGTGCCATAGGTGAAGAAAATACCAACACACGCTGAATAGGTTGACGTCGTACAACGCGATCCACCCATTGCTGCATATTATCGTTGCGGTAGAACGGTAACGTCAGTGCTTCACCTGTCAGTAACCCAACGGCACTTTTCAGTGTGGCACGCTTCCTGTAGAGGGGTTCCAGATGTACTTCGCCACAATATTGTTTCAGTTCATCGACATAACGCCAATCAGCCGGGTCATCAACGAAAGCGCCCAAATGCACCCGATAGCGTTGTGCGAGAAAACGCAACATATTGAATGACCTGACCTTATCACCCTTATTGGGTGGAAAAGGAATACGATGGACGAGATACAACAGATCTTGCATGAGATTTTCAACCGAGGTTCTTGACGATATGTGGGCCAATCATATTGGCCAACTGGATCGGCATACGCTGCCACGCCTTGATGAACATCTGGTATTTGGGATTGAGTGGATTGTGATCCGGTACTGAGGTAGCTTTGATCAGATGATACTCATACTGTAATGGTGTCGGCTCAAAACCCCAGTTCTTCTTGAAATCAAACGCACCAGTGCCGATTTTTGAACGGCCGAAATCGAAAACCTTCAGACCCCGCTCACAAGCCCGCCGCATCAAATCCCAATACATGAAATCATTGCCTGCAACATCACGTGCGACATCCATACCACCACCGTAATATGGCAGAACCTGATCACGGAAGTAGAAACTCAGCACACTTGCTACCAGTGTATCGCCTTGCACGATAGTCAATACCTCGCAATCCCGGCCAAATACCTCACGCAATAACTTGAAGTATCGCTTCGAGAAAACGGGTGTTCCCAGACGATGCACGCTGGTGGAATAGGCGGTAAAAAAACGCTCTACGTCATCGTCCAGCTGACCTTGCAGTTCAAATTTGATAGCTTTCCGCACCATGGCACGCTGCTTGCGCGGGATGGCCAGCATATTGGCGTCAACATCAGGATCGATCTCTTTACGGAAAGTGACATAAAGATCCTTGTGAGCCCAATCTGGATGGCAAGCCCGTTCACTACGATATTCCAGATGATCTACACCCTTGTGATGGGCCAGCTGAATGGCTGCCTCATCCAACTTGGCTCGCACATCATCAAAACGAGCCACCGCACCACCATAAACGCAAAATGGCAAACTCACCAACGAGTTACCGAAAAGCAGACTTTTGACCTGGCAAAGTGGTAATACACCTTCGATCTGCCCAGCACGTTCTGCCAACAAAAAATGGCAACGATGACCAAATGCACCTTCAATTACCCGCTTCCAACCCGCTCGGTGAAAAAAGGTTGCTTCAGGACATTGTTCGACAAAAGTGTCCCAACGGGCAACATCATCAGCGGACATTTCGCGCACAGTCAATTGTTCTGACATGGCATTGGTGCGTAACATATCATTCATGCGCACCCTCCAGAAAAATGCGATCCATACGGCCCCATTGAAAATCTTGCAGCAATTGGGCCAAACGTACCTCGGTACGTGAAAGATTCAGATAGTGACGGACCCGGGTTTTAAAACTAATCCCTTGTTGACGCGGTTGCTCAGGATCAACCTCCCATGGGTGCAAATAAAAAATGGCTGGCTTGGCATCCACGCGATTGACACGTTCAATCAAAGCGCGTGACACATGGTATGGAAACAGTCGAAAAAAACCGCCGCCAGAAGCAGGTAGGTTGCGATTGAACATGCGAACGGTTGTCGGCGGCACTTCCAACAACCCCTGCCCCGCAGGAGGAAGATAGGCGAAACGCGGTGCATCCGGCATACCATAATGATCCCGTGCTACAGGATAAATACTGGAGCTGTAGTAATAACCAGCCTTTTTCAAAGCTTCCAGCGCCCATAGGTTTCCAGCACCAATCGAAAAACTGGGTGCGCGATAGCCGGTGACCTCAATCCCGCCCAAATCCTCCAGCAGCTTCTTTGCCCTTGTCACATCATCCGTAAACTCAGCAGGAGATTGATCAGATGCGCGCAAGTGCTCATACCCATGGCTCGCCAACTCGTGGCCTTCGGCTACAATACGCCGGATCAGGTGCGGATAGCGTTCGGCAATCCACCCCAAGGTAAAGAAAGTTGCCTGGGTACCGTGTTGGGCCAATAAGCCCAAAATCACGTCCATGTTACGCTCGACACGACAAGGCAACTTGTCCCAACTATCACGGGCAATATGGTGTTCAAATGCCGAAACTTGGAAATAATCTTCGACATCAATGGTCATCGCGTTACGCAAACCTGCCATGGCCATGCTCAATGCTTTTCTTCAATGATGCGTTTCACTGACGCCAAATCCAGAATCTGACGAGAAAGTTTCAATACGTTACTGACAGAATCCTCAATCTTGTTCAGGCGCTGCTCAAATAGTTCGATTGCCAGCTGCGTATTGGCGGCCACACGAGCCGGCCTGCCGACAGGTTTGATTGCTTCGTCAGGGTCAACAAATGCCATTTCCTGACGCATATCATCAATAACCTGCTCAACCTGTACACCACCTATCTGTTGCAATTCGTCGAGGAACCCCATTAAGAGCAATCGATCACACAAGGTATTGATCATACGTGGAATACCACGACTAAACTGATAGATTGCATGATGGGCTTCATCAGTGAACAACACACCACGCTGCCAGCCAGCAGTCTGTAAACGGTACTCAATATAGTCGTGGGTTTCTGCTTCATCCATTGCACCCAAATGGTAGGAAGCAATGACACGTTGACGAAGCTGCAACAAGTCTTCACCACGCAAGGTGTCACGAAATTCCGGCTGTCCCAACAGAAAACTCTGTAGAAGCGGTTTTTCAGCCACCTGGAAATTGGACAGCATTCGCAATTCCTCTACTGCCTTCGCAGTGAGATTCTGCGCTTCATCCACGACCAACAAAACCCGCTTTTGCTTCGATGCACAGTCGCGCAAAAAGTCTTCAATAAGACGTAGTATTGCCACCTTGTTACCGTCAATGCCTGGTAATCCAAATGCGGCGGCCACCATGCGTAGAATGTCGTCTGAATCCAGCTGGGTACTAACCAAATGAGCTGCGATAATCTTATCGACCGGGAGCTTACGAAAGAGGTGGCGTACCAGCGTAGTTTTTCCAGCACCAATTTCGCCTGTAACGATGATGAACCCCTCCCCCTGATGTAAACCATACTCCAGGTATGACATGGCCCGTTTATGCCCCTTACTACCAAAAAAGAAGGATGGATCAGGACTCAGTTGGAAAGGCTTGGCCTGCAAGCCGTAATAAGCTTCATACATAAGACTATCAACCAATCAGAAGAGAGCAGTTACCGTCAGCAAGCCTGCATTTTCGGTGTAGTCGCGAACATCATCATTCGCATCACGTTGGGTGCGGCGAACTTCAGCAGCGCCGATCAGATCACGAGCGATCTGGTAATTGAGACCAGCCCGATAAGTCAGCGTGCGGTCGTCCAGGCCGTTGTCGATAAATTGATTACGAGACCAGATGGTACCCAGACTTAATGAGGTACGTTTGCCTACAGGTAGGCCCCATGTGAAACTGGCAGTTTGAGTACGTCGATGTTCCCCAATATCCTGAATACCTTCGCCAGGCAAACTCACCTTGCCTGCATCGGAATCACGCCATTGATAACTCAGCAATAGATCCGAGCGAGAAACGCGTAAACCAACGCTGACATTTAAATTACGATCAAGAAAGCGGCGATTGGTGGAAAACGGAACTTCCACTTCAGCGCGATCTCCCAACCCATTCAGGCGCATGAAAGCATTGACTCGTGCAGCTCGCTCTGCATCATTCGGGTAGCGGCTTTTAAATTGGCTATCCAAAAATGCACGCGTATCAATTACCTGTGGAATCAGAAAATCCTGATTCGAGGTGGTCAAATCTTTGACATATGAAATGCGCCAAGTGGATGCGCGGGTGCGATGACTAAATGACACCGAACTGGTATTACCGAAATAACGGCGCCCAATGTTTGCATCCAGGGTAGTACGTGCGGTCGGCAACCAGATGGCACCTGCATTCCAATATTTGCTGGATGGTTTCGATTGAAGCAAGTCATCTTTCAGCTTTTCATATCCCCATGTCACGTAAGGTTGCAACATCGGACTCATCGTCAACGTGGTTCTTACCGAGCCACGTTTGTCATGCGTATCTGAGCGACTGATGTAATCGAAGCGATTATCTTGCAGTGAGAATGCCCAATTGACATTGTTGAACCCCAGACCTGACACGACAGTCAAATCCGCACGCGTTCCATCGCCATCCGTCGCACGAGCATTTCGCCCTGATGATCGGACGCCGTTCCGGACCACGCTAGCGTCCATGGTCAAGGCATTACCAAAACGCTGGTGTACATAAGGGCCCAACGACCAAGACCGGATATCATCCTTGTTGGAATTGGTAATGCCAACAGCACTTGTCGAATCACGGGCAATTTGACTGATGGCAGCAGTACCATTAAGCGTCAGCCAGTTATCGATCAATTCCAATGATGCATTACTAGACAGCTGATGGTTCCCCGACTTTCCCTGGCGATCGTTCTGATGTCGTTCATGGGAATACGCGTAATTGGTGTTGAGTTTCAGCCGTGAACCAATTGCACGGGCGGAAAATCCGGGCTGAACACGCAAGAACCAATCATCTTTTCGCTCACCAGAGCTACCGGCCAGATCTGCATTATCGGTATAGCCGATTGACGTTGGCACACGCATCTCTACATCCCATGCAGCACCGTTTGCAATAGCGGGAAACAATGTAGAGATAAGAAAACTCAGGATACATGGCTGCCATCGACCCGATTTGACGCTCATTCGCTCCTCGCTTCAGGCCTTGCCATCACGGCCATAGCCATAACCATAACCATAGCCATAACCGTAACCATCCAAAGCGGTCATCGCGCCCTTGTTCATCAGTAGGTTGACAATGTCGCATCCCTCAAGATGACGCAAAGCCTCCTTGACTGCATCCTGACTGGTTTTTCCAGCTTCCACCACCATCACGATCTGTCCCATATGTGATGCTAGTTCGCGCGACTCAGTGGTCACCAATAAGGGAGGTGAGTCAAAAATGATGATCCGATCCGGATATCGTTGGGCCATTTCATCCAGAAGATTACGCATGGCGGCGCTTGCCAACAATTCCGTAGCATGCTTATGACCGCGCCCCGCGGGTAGAATCGACAACTTATCAATATTTGTCCGTAACAGCACATCAGACATTGGCAGCTTGGGATCCAATAGTAGATCCATCAAGCCACGATCTGCCCGCAGATTCAGATAATTCAAGATGGAGGGACGGGCTACATCTGCATCTACCAACATGACGCGACGATCACGCTCCATGGCGATACTGAGTGCCAAATTCATTGAGCAGAAACTCTTTCCCTCACCTGGCAACGAGCTGGTCACCATGATCAGATTGCGATGACGATCTGAACTGTCTGCCTCCACTGCATTGGTAATTAGCGGGCGCTTGATCAACCGGAACTCTTCAGCCAACTGATTTTTATCTTCGTCAGGCGTGATCATGCCTTTTGATTTCAAATAGGCCAGATCAAGCTCGACAATTTTGGAAACAATTCGCTCCTGAATCGGCTCCGCAATAACCGCTTTGGGTTTGACCAATTCCGGTGTCGGTTCGACATGTGCAATGTGATCATGCTCAATTGCCCGTTCTATCAATTGCGGCTCGTGATGTACTTCAATCGCACCAGCAGGTGCAACCGCAGAGGCTTCCGCAGATTGCCCATCCGCAGACAAAGGCTGGTTCTGTTCAAAACGTGCGGCTGCTTTTTCAATTAGATTCACAATACTTCTCCTGATGTCGGTATCAGCCGCTGCATCACATCAATAAGCTGCGTGGTACAAGGTGCTGAAAGGCCATCACCGCACCGAACATCAATATTAGTCCTGCATAGCTGGAAGCATAAATCCAGATCCCACGACGCGAACGCCGTTGTTGCTCTGGTGTCCAGATCATGGAAATGCTGCCCAGTATCGGCAGGCCCGTGATTTCTCGAAGTTCACGACGACTGTTGAAGGTTGGGCGCAACTGGCTCAGTAGCAATGCAACAGCCAACCCTCCTGCCACAGCCACCCCCAGCACAGCAGCCATTAGCAACGGACGATTTGGCGCAGAAGGTTGTACAGGCATGCGAGGCGGATCAATCACTCGAAAATCGACCACATTGGCACTCGCATCCATTTCACCAGAAAGATGGGCCGATTCACGTCGAGCCAACAAATTTTCATAATTCTGCTTGTTGACCTGATAGTCACGGTTCAATTGGGTGAAGTCAGCCTCAACCTGTGGGATTGCATTGGCAGCGGCCTTAAACTGATTGTAGCGATTGGTGTATTCGGCAACACGCGCTGTCAAAGCAGCCACTTTGGCTTCGGAGTCCACCAGCGCCATTTTCAGTTGCTGTATTCCAGGATTTTGCGCACTGTTATAAGCAGTGGGTTTACGCGTTTTCGCTTCCTGCTTACGCTGCTCTTCCAACTGTTCAATGATGCGCTTCGTAGCAACGATATCAGGATGCTGCTCGGTATAGTTCAAGCGTAAGCTATCCAAGTTCTTTTTCAGCGCCTGAATGCGCGCATCCAATTCGGGGTTCACGCCTGTCACATCATCCCCCTGCGGAGTAATTACAACCAGTTCGTCGCCGGCCAACTGACTTTTGATTGCATCACGGGAACGCTGTGCTTCCGCCAGCTCAAGCTTAGCTTGATTCAGGGCTCCACCAACTGCAGTCAATTGACTGTAATAATCCTTACCGTCCTCTGGCATTTGCCCGATATGCTGACGTTTGAATTCCTTCAATGCGTTTTCCGCTTGCACCAGTTTCTGTTCGTAGGCTTTGATCTGCTCATCCAGGAAACGGCGGGCCGTATCGGCATCCTTCCGCTTATCACCCAAGCTACCTTCAACAAAAATGGTCATTAACGCCTGCACGACATTTCGGGCAGTCTCAGGTTTCGTGTCTTCGTAAGCAATTTCAAAGAGATTGTCCCGACCGGTCGATTTAATGGAGATACGTTTGGTCAAACGATCAATCAGTGATTCTTTCTCTTCAGTCGCCTTGATCTTGAGGTCAAGATCCGCCATACGGATGACCTTTTCAATATTGGGTCGACTGATCAGTGTTTTGCTCATGATTGAGATCTGCTGATCTACGTTCGGCTGAACAGCAATACCATTCATCAGCGGCTTCAGCATGCTTTGGGTATCGACATAGACCCGCGCCGAAGACTCGAAACGATCCGGCATGGTGTAGACAAATACCCAGCCACCCAAGGCCAGCACCCAAGACGACGCCAACGCATACCAACGGAAATTCCACGCCGCGCGAAGCAGGGAGGCCAACTGCGCCAGAAGCTCGCTCATAAACTACTCCCACGCAACCCAACATGGGTTGCGAAAACAAAAAACACGCTCAAACAGACCACGTATAGCAACAAACAGTTAGAACCAGCTTTCCGGGATGATCAAAATATCACCAGGTCGCATGTCAACATTGGCCTTGATGTCACCTGACTTGATCAAATCATCAATGCGAACAGCAAATTCCTGCTTGCCACCATGGACACGCACGATACTTGCACGATTACCCGCTGCAAAATCTGTCGTTCCACCAACAGCAATCATGACATCAAGCAAACTCATATTCTGACGGTATGGAAGCGTCTGAGGGCGTGTAGCTTGGCCCACTACGCGAATTTGTTGTGCAAAGGGGCCAACGAACCCAGTCACCATGATAGTAACTATCGGCTCTTGAATATATTTGCCCAAGCGCTTTTCGATCTCGCGAGCAAGCTGGCTTGGTGTCTTACCAGTCGCAACAACGTCTTCGACCAATGGCGTCGTGATTTTTCCATCCGGGCGAACTGGAACCGACGAAGAGACTTCTGGATTACGCCATACTTGAATATTCAGCATATCACCCGGGCCAATCAGATATTCGACATTTGGTGCAGCCTCATCCGCTTTAGGAGGCGGCAACTTACTGGCACAACCCGCCATAATTGATATCGCTACCAGAAGCATCATCACCCTGGCGAACAGAGTCGCTGTTTGTTTCATGTTACGGTCTCCAAAAGTCGAATTCTGTCCTGATTACGGCAAGCCACATGCCAATAGCGCAAACAGGTCTTCCAGATTAATCTGCGAAGCTTATCACAAGATCATTGCAACCTCATCAACGAATATTATATTAGCATAATCTGAAACTCGAAATTTCCTTGTAATGCCATCTGCTTAGGACTTTGCAGCATGTCGGCTTGCAGTGACACATACCAGAAAAATACCACACAAATATTCGAAACAATGCATCTTATTTGCGGTTAACTAGATATCTTCATATACCTGAATCATAGCTTGAGTCGCCGCATGGTGCTCCACTTGATATAGACTAAAAAGCCATTCCCTTCCTTAATGAGGCCATTCATGAATCTCGCACTTCGTTGTGCGGCAATGGGTGCATTACTTGGTTTGTCGATATTGACATCAGCCAATGCATCTTCCGATTCGCATAACTCTTCCGGCAATGAAGTAGTGCAGGTAAAAGGCATGGTTGCCACCTTGATCAAAGACAACCAAGCCTATATGCGCGGCAAGAACAAAGCCTACTTCCAGAAATTTGCCGATAAGCAGACCCCACGGGCAACAGTCGTCACCTGCTCAGATTCCAGAGTGCATACTCCAGCGATGGATATGTCGCCAGACAATGATCTGTTCATGGTGCGCAATATTGGCAACCAGTTAGCAACGGCCGAAGGATCCGTGGAATATGGTGTACGACATCTCAATACTCCCTTGCTGATCTTTATTGGACACGCGGTGTGCGGGGCGGTGAAAGCGGCTAGTGGCGACTATTCATCTCTGGAAGAACCAATCAAACGAGAGCTAGTTACCATCCAGATTCCAAAAGGAATTGATGTGACGGATGGGGTGTTACTGAACGTGAATCAGCAGGTTGAACAGGCGATGGCCAAGTTCAAAGACTTGACTGGTGAAGGCAAATTGGCCGTCATTGGTGCGTTCTATGATTTTCGGAACGACTTGGGAATGGGTTTTGGCAAATTGGTCATCACCAATGTAAACGGTGAAACCGATCCTGATAAAGTTCGGACGTCCATTGCCGGGGGACATTTACTTGGCAGCCCCGGCACTCGCTGATCAAGAATTTAACGGCGGAACCGCGCGAGAAAAACCATCAACAGCGCGGCAACCGCCATTGTCAACACAACGGGCAGATTACCGAATCGCGTATAGGGTGTCAGACCTGTCATGCCTTGCACCTCACCAGTCAGCGTAGTCTGTACGAACCAAGGTGCCCGCTTGTTATCCGTGACATGGCCACGATGATCGATGATGGCGGTGATGCCGGTATTGGTCACTCGCAACAATGGTCGGGCCGTTTCCATTGAACGCATCTGGGAAATCTGCAGGTGCTGCATAGCAGCAAACGATCGCCCCCACCAAGCATCATTCGTCACATTCAACAGGACTGTTGCTTTCGGTACCTGTCGAATGATTTCTTCTCCAAACAAATCTTCGTAACAGATATTGACAGCGACTTGTTGCCCAGCCACTGACATTGGCTGCTGATGTTCATCACCCCGGCCAAAGTCGGACAATGGCATGTTCAACCATTGATAGAAGACGCCAAATATCGGCTTAAGCGGTATAAACTCGCCAAATGGTGCCAAGTGAGACTTCCGATAGCGTTGTGTAGGGCTGCTACCCAGACTGATCACCGAGTTGTAATACTGATCTGTCTTCTCGTCCCACTCTGGCACACCAACCAAGACGTCCCCGCCCAACGAACGAGCGTGCAAGGTATAGTTCAGCAAGTAATCTTTGGGAATCTGATGTAGAAAGATCGGTAACGCTGTTTCTGGCATCACGATCAATTTGGCGCGGGAAGCCAGCATCCGGTCACGATACAGCACAAAGGTACCGACCAACTCAGATTCAAGAAATTTCCGGTCTTGCGACACATTGCCTTGAATCAGCGCAACCGTAGTGGGTTCACCGACTGGTTTAGCCCATTCCACTGTCGACAAAATCCCGCCCACAGCCCAGACAGCAACCAAGCCACCAGCCATTGTCAATCGCCGTTGCTTGCTGACTTGACGAGCCAACATGGTTGACAAGGCAAAACCCGACAGGACCACCAACCATGCCACGCCATACACACCCAATAACGGTGCGTATCCAGCCAATGGACTGTAAGGTGCTTGGGAATAGCCAGGATTGAACCAAGGGAACCCCGTGAACAACCAGCCACGCACCCACTCCATTGCGGCCAACCCTGTCGCCATCAACCAATAGCGTGCCTGATTGGAATGCCCTCCCAAGCGCCAGCCTACCCAGCATGCAATGGCAGGGTACAGCGCCAAGAACGCACAGAAGCCCAAGGTTGCCAAGGCCGCCATCCAGAGCGGCATACCACCATAGACATACAGACTGACAAAAACCCAGCTAACCCCGCCACCAAAGTATCCAAGTCCAAAACAATAACCTGTAGCCATGGCAGAACCTGCCGATGGTGCAGCCGCCAACATGGCAGCCAGCACCAAATAGCTGATGATCGGAATGGGAAACAGGTAAAACGGTGCAAAACCGAATACGCAGAGAAGACCTGCGACAAAGGCCATCACCAGTCGCAATGTTGACGGAAGCTGTCTTGGCATGGAGAAATCAGGTTTCGCTGGAACGGGTCACCAACAGACTATGTACGCGACGGCTATCTGCTCTCAATACTTCAAAGCGCAGATTACCGAATTCGACAGCCTCACCTCGCTTGGGCATGTGGCCCAAATGCTTGACCACCAGACCACCAACGGTATCGCAGTCATCGTCGGTCAATTTGGCTTTGAGCACTTCATTGAAGTCGTCAATTTGCGTTGTCGCTTTGACTCGGAAACTGCCATCACGATCTTGCATGATGTTGTCGTCTGGCTCATCGTAGTCGTATTCATCTTCGATATCGCCAACAATCTGCTCCATTACGTCTTCGATCGTGACCAAGCCTGCAACGCCACCATATTCATCGACCACAATGGCAATATGATTGCGGCTGGTACGGAAATCACGTAACAACACATTCAGACGCTTGGATTCGGGAATAAAAATGGCTGGACGTAACTCGTCGCGCACATTGAAGTCTTCCCCTGCGTAATAGCGCAATAGATCCTTTGCCAACAAAATGCCAATCACGTTGTCCTTGTCCTTATCCACAACAGGAAAACGAGAGTGTGCAGTTTCAATCACGAAGGGAATGAATTTTTCCGGCGGATCGCCAATATCGATCACATCCATCTGGCTACGCGGGATCATGATATCCCGCACTTGAATGTCAGAGACCTGCAATACACCCTCAATCATAGCCAGTGCATCGGCATCCATCAGGTTGCGCTCAAACGCGCCGTGCAGCAGATCCAGTAATTGCTCGCGGTCTTCCGGCTCGCGCATCAACAACGAGCTGAGCCGTTCAAGCCATCTCGGTTTCGAGGGCTCGTCCATTTAACTTATTGATCCTCTTTAATTTGATAAGGGTTATCGTAGCCCAGTTTCGTGACAATCTGCGTCTCCAATGCCTCCATTCCTTCGGCTTCATCATCTGTTTCATGGTCATAGCCTTGCAGATGAAGCACACCATGTACAACCAGATGTGCATAATGAGCTTCAAGGGCCTTGCCTTGCTCCTGCGCCTCTCGACGCACCACGGGGTCACATAACACGATATCGCCCATCAACGGTAAACCAGCATCTTCCGGCATGTCGTCGTAAACGAAGGTGAGCACGTTGGTGGCGTAGTCTTTATCACGGTATTCACGGTTCAGCGTTTGGCCTTCTTCGCTATCCACCACGCGAAGTGTTACTTCGGCATCCCCCTGCAACGCAGCTTTAACCCAACGGCGAAACTGGTGACGTGTCGGTACATCATCCGGCTTCAGTGCATACTGAACCGATAAACTCAATTGCGGTGTTGCCATGATCAATTCGCCCTGCCCGTACGGTATTGCTTGAGTTCAGCCTTCAACCATTGCCCAGCCTGCACGTCCGGTCTACCGGCACAACGCAGGGTGTAGGGCTTACCTGTCCAACTACTTTTGGTAGCGAGATAATCGATAAAATCATCTGCCGTACGCAGTTTGTCACCCGCCTTGGCTAACTTTAAACGCAGATGGTCCGCGGCTTCCTTGGCAGGATGAGGATCATCATTGCGCACAAAAATGCAACCCGATTGTTCAACCCGCTTCAACAGCACATCGACTTCCTGACGCCCCTTAGCATCCAGCGCAGCGTGGGCTGGCGAAACCTCGGCCACTGCCACCAACAGGCATAGGTACTTAAGCATGACGGTCACTCTCGGTTTTATCTTGATTGGCTTTGGAATGTTTGTCATAAGCATCGATAATTTTCTGGACCAGTGGATGACGTACCACGTCATCCGACCGAAAGAACTGGAATGCAATACCACGAACATCTGCAAGCACTTTCTGTGCCTCGATCAAGCCGGATTTCTGATGACGGGCCAGATCGATCTGTGTTACATCACCGGTGATGACCGCCTTGGTGCCAAAGCCAATACGGGTCAGGAACATTTTCATTTGTTCTGGCGTAGTGTTTTGCGCCTCATCCAGAATGATAAAACTATGATTCAGCGTGCGACCCCGCATATAAGCCAACGGTGCGATCTCGATGGTGGTCTTTTCAAACAAACGCGTGACCTTGTCAAAACCCATCAGGTCATACAGCGCGTCATACAATGGGCGTAGATAGGGATCAACCTTCTGTGCCAGATCCCCAGGCAGGAAGCCCAGCTTTTCGCCTGCCTCCACCGCTGGCCGCACCAAAACGATGCGTTTGACCAGATCGCGTTCCAGCGCATCCACGGCTGATGCCACGGCCAAGTAAGTCTTGCCGGTTCCGGCAGGGCCGATGCCAAAGGTGATGTCATGCGACTGAATTTGCCGGAGATATTCCACCTGCCGCGGAGTACGGCCCCGCAAATCGGGACGACGCGTCATCAACAACGGCACACCCTCTTCCACCAAGTCTGGCGACAGATCCTTGTTGTGCTCAACCAAGCCCAACTGAATATCTTCCAGATCAAGATGTCGTTCTGCCTTGGCGTAGAACTTGCGCAACAGCGCAGTTGCCTGCTCGGCCTGCTGTTTGTTGCCATTGACACGAAACTGTTCACCACGACGAGAAATACTGACGTTCAGCGCAGTTTCAATCTGTTTCAGGTTTTCGTCGAGCGCACCGCAAAGATTGGATAAGCGAGCGTTATCGATGGGCGTAAACGCCACGTCGAGAGAGGTATTCATCAGGAGAGATTTGATCTACCGCTTACAAGGAAATGCCTGCATTTTACGCGCTTTTGATACGGAGAGTAACCGCTACGGGCAGAATCACTCACCTGCAGGCGCTTTTGCAATCAAGCGACGTAATACATCAGCCTGCCAGACTTTCTCGGCATGGCTCCCCAACCACCATAAGCTGACCCCAAGAATGGCAAAGAATATCGCCTTGTGTGTCCCCTCCCAGAAATACTCGAAAAATCGGGTATACAGGTTGATGAACAGGAAAGTAATGCCAAAGCCACGACTCACGCTGTCGTCGTATTTAAGGCCGTGCCATATAGCTGCCGCCGAGGCAGACAGGAACAGCACACCGTACCCGAACAATTCCAGTTGCCCCGCATTGTGCCAGCTATAACGGTCACCATAGTTACCAAAAATGGACATGATCCAGATCGCAACGAAAGTATAAAGATACCCCATCACCTTGGTGCTCCCCGTAAAGGCATGCAAGCGTGGCAACCGCTGCATCAACCACACACCCGCCAACAATGCCAAACCAAACAGAACAAACCGGGTTGGATAGTTCATGCCCAGATAATAGGCTCCCCAGCCTGATACATAGCCAGTCTCGGCGCCAAACCAAGCCCCCAGGGCCAGTAGACCGAACACCCAGACCAAGACGGAAGGAAACAAAAGCCCCAACATGCAGTAGACAACTGCAGCCATCAGCAGCAATAACGAGAAGTGGCCGCTACCTGAATCCATCGCCTTGCCGAACCAGCCAATTGCTCCAGCCACCATGATGACACCTAGAAAGAACAACGCTTCGTTGGTGTAGATGCGATCCGGTTTGTTGCGGCGACGGCTCAATCCCCAATGGAAGAAACCTGCTGCAATCCCCAGCAGGGCAGCACATTTAACCAAGTCTGGTGCATCGAAAAACAGTTTGAACAAAACCAGCAATGCTTCGTCCGCTACTACCGCACCCAGTGCAATCACGATACAGGCAATCGCACCCCACATTGCATATTTGGCCAGTCGCTGCCAATCAAATGGAATCGGCTGAATCGACTGCCGTAGCCGCTCGGCGGTAGCCACATCAACCACATCACCAGCTTGCCAGTCATCAATCATTTGCTGCACGATTTTCGCTTGTTTACGCGGCAACGGGATAAGGTGGCTCATGCTGTTTCACCTGTTTCATCAATTGGCACATTCAGTACATGACGTATTGCCTCAACACGCGCCTGTGCCACACGCTGCGGGATCATTGCCTTGTCGATGCAGGCCGCAGCAATATCGCCAGCATTCACTGCAACGGCGGCCATGAATGCCGTGCTCAGCCACTGTGCCTGTGGATAATCTCGGGTTTCAAACCCCAGGCGGCCTCGACTATCAGCCAAACAAGCCTGTAGCACTTGCTGGAAGCGATCCGGCTTGCGAAAGGCGTCACAGGCCTGCAACAATTTGAGAATGGTGCCCGGGCGCAGTTCTTTGGCACGATGAACGTTGCCATGATGTCGAGCCACCAGTTTGGCAAGGTCTCGGCAATCATTAGGCACTTTGAGACGACCACAGACAACCTCAACCAATGCTACGCTTCGCTCCTCATGAGCATGATGGCGTGGCCACAGTGCCGGGTCAGTAGTACCTTTACCCAGGTCATGCATCAATGCGGCAAAACGCACTGCCAAAGCAGCTTTTTCTGACGCCGCATAGTCCACAACCCGCATCACATGATCACCGGTATCGATTTCTGGATGATGGGCAGGCGGCTGTGGCACACCGAAAAGCTGGTCCAGCTCTGGCAGAATACGGGCTAAGGCACCGCAATCCCGCAAAACCAGAAACATCTGAGACGGTCGGGCTTCCATCAGTCCCTTGGCCAGCTCTTGCCAAACTCTTTCCGGCACCAACGCATCCACTTCTCCTGCCGAGACCATATCCTGCATCAAGGCCAGCGTCTCAGGCGCCACCTGGAAACCGAACCGCGCAGCAAACCTGGCCAGTCGGAGAATACGAACTGGATCTTCAACAAAGGCATCAGAGACATGGCGCAGGATATTTGCACGCAAATCGGCCACACCATTGAATGGGTCAATCAGCCGTCCCTGGTCGTCCAGTGCAATAGCATTGATGGTGAGATCACGCCGTGCCAGATCCTGCTCCAAAGTGACATCCGGCGAAGTATGAAAAACAAAGCCGGTATAGCCTGGTGCAGTTTTGCGCTCGGTACGCGCCAGCGCATATTCCTCATGTGTATCCGGGTGCAGGAACACCGGGAAATCCTTGCCCACTGGCTTGAAACCCTTGGCCAGTAACTGTTCGGGGGTCGCCCCGACCACCACGTAGTCACGATCTTTGACAGGCAGGCCCAATAACTGGTCACGCACTGCCCCACCTACCATATAAATCTGCATCGTCGCCTAATCACTCAATCTTGATACCACTACATTATGTCGCGAATTCACATCAGGCGGCAGGCTCAATGCATTTGGAGATGTCAGTGAAAAATTAAACGTCTGGCTACTTTCACTATGCTACATATAAAGTAGTGGAATCATCCGAGTGAAACCATGCGGTTCATACTGAAATGGATCGGTCGAGTGTTGACCCTTCTGACGCTACTGACGGTCAGCGCTGTGGCTGCGCCTTGGCCCGTCAAGCTGAGCCTGTGCTACAACGATGAATTGGTTGCCAGCAACACCCGCGAATTGCATTTCTGGATGATGTCTCGCCTGGAAGCCAAATTTCCGAGTATTAAATTTGAATACAACGCCATGCCATGGAAGCGCTGCCTGAAATCCACTGAAACCGGGCAGATCGATGGGGTAATCTGTGGCAGTCACTCCCCTGAACGGGCCAAGGTACTGGTCTACCCTTACAGATTGGATGGCAGTCTGGATGCCAGCAAACGAATGTTTGAGCTGGGCTATGTACTGGTACGGAAAGTTGGCACCAATATCACCTATGACGGGCAAAATTTTGTGAATCTGAATGGTGCATTGGGCGCGCAACAGGGCTATTCAATCGTTGAGCATTTACGAGCCAAGGGCCTGACCGTGGATGACAGCGCCAAATCCGCACAGGATACCCTTCAAAAGCTGGTGACTGGTCGTGTCGTTGGCGTATTGATCAATCCACTCGATGCTTCGGACCTGGGCATGCACTTGGCTTGGCGAGGCAAGATTGAACGGACCGGTAAGTTGGTCATGCAGAAACCGTATTTCCTGGTGCTATCACAGCCTTTTGTTCAGAAATACCCGGATTTGGCTCAGCAACTCTGGAATCAGACCGAACAGATTCGGATGACTCCTGACTTCCAGACACACTATAGTCGCCATATGGGTGGTCTGGACGGTGTGGATAACCCAACCCCGTGATTCAACGAAAAAATGACCCGGGTCAACCAATATAGCGGTGATCACCATGATGGGTATCACTTACATGACAACAACTTGCTTTATCCGCTCGCCATGCAGTTGGTTACCATTCCATCACGTTAGTAAGGAAAGATGTTCGGAATGCCAAGCATGCAGGACGTATTTCACTGGATCAGGCGAGCATTGCCCCTTTTCTCACTACTGACAGCCAGCGCGCAGGCTGCGCCTTGGCCAGCCAAATTCAGTCTTTGTTATAACGATGAGCTCGTTGCCAGCAATACCCGTGAACTTGCCTTCGGTGTTATGGCTCGACTGGAAGCCAGGTTACCTTCCATCAAGTTTGAATACAACGCCATGCCGTGGAAACGCTGTCTGAAATTGGCAGAAACCGGCCAGCTTGATGGCGTTGTCAGTGGCAGTCATTCACCGGAACGTGCCAAGGTATTGGCCTATCCCTATAAACCAGATGGCAGCCTTGATGCCAGCAAACGAATGTACGAGTTAGGCTATGTGCTGGTGCGAAAGGTAGGTAGCAATATCAGCTACGATGGTCAACAGTTCGTGAACCTGAATGGTTCTCTTGGGGCACAGCAGGGATATTCGATTGTCGAACATTTACGAGCCCAAGGTCTGACCGTGGATGACGGTGCCAAATCCGCACAGGATACCTTGCAAAAACTGATGATCGGCCGTGTCGCCGGTGTGCTGATCAACCCACTTGATGCTTCTGACCTGGGCATGCATCTGGCCTGGCGTGGCAAGATCGAACGCGCTGGCAAACTGGTCATGCAAAAGCCGTACTTCCTGATCTTGTCCCAAGCGTTTGCCCAGAATCACCCTGAATTGGCAAAACAACTTTGGACTTTAACCGAACAGATTCGCCAGAGCAGCGACTTTCAATCACTTTACGGACGACAAATGGGGGGGTTGGACGGGGCTGAACCGCCCTCACCTTGAACTAGCACAGTCCTTTTCTGATATGTCACGCTTTGATAGCCACTGCCAGCCATGACAGACAGGCTTGCGTCGATCTTGTCACGCATGCGGTAAGTGACCATGCTGACTATTCTAAAAGCAGGTTTCCAGAATGGGCCGATTGCCATGACATGCGTCCCACATCAGCACGGATCTTGGGTTGCCATGCTTGCCTTGGGGCTACCGCTCTGGACTCACGCTGCCGAACCACGCCATTTCAAGCTGTGCTACAACGAAGAGCTCGCATCCAGCAATACCCGCGAGCTGGCATTCGGCATGATGACACGACTGGAGGCGAAAGCGACTTTTCTCAAATTCGAATACGTCGCCATGCCCTGGCGACGTTGTTTGAAACTGGCTGAATCAGGACAGTTTGACGGGGTGCTCAGTGGCAGCCATTCAACGGAAAGAGCTTTATCGCTAGCCTACCCACGTAAAGCCGATGGCACATTGGACACCAATAAACGGATGTACCTGTTGGGTTATGTACTGGTACGACGCATCGGCACACGGGTCGAGTGGGATGGCCAACAATTTCTGAACCTGGAAGGTCCACTTGGCGCGCAACAAGGATATTCAATCGTGGAACACCTGCGCCAGATGGGTCTGAAGGTCGACGATGGTGCCAAATCAGCCCAGGATACATTGCAGAAATTGGTACTTGGCCGGGTTGCTGGTGTATTGATCAATCCACTTAATGCATCAGACCTTGATGCACAACTGGCATGGCGCGGCAAGATTGAACGCACTGGCAAGCTGGTGATGCAAAAACCTTATTTCCTGATCCTGTCCCAGACATTTGCCCAACAACAACGTGAGCATGCAACACAGTTATGGAATCTGGTGGAACAAATTCGCCTGAGCGATGACTTTCGAGCCTTGTACAACCGACAGATGGAAGGCGTACAGGGTGCAGACCGCTTGCTGCCGTAGCACGCATGCACTCAACTCACTGTGCAGATACACGGCTCAACCATATGGAATCGGCGGGCATTTCTCCATGAAACGTTCGGGCGCCGCCAATGACCGGAAACCATATTGCTCGTACAAGCCATGCGCATCCTGTGTAGCCAATATCCAGCGGCGCAAACCCTGCAACTCAGGATGAGCGGTGATGCAATCCATCAGCCACTTCGACAGGCCTTTGCCGCGAAAGCCCTCATGAATGAACACATCACCCAAGTAGGCAATGGTGGCACGGTCAGTGATCAACCGGGCGAAACCGATGATGCGGTCACCAGCATACACGCCGAAACACAATGCATGCGTGACGGAACGTTCAAAGGTATCGAACGGGATATTGCGCGCCCAGTAACTGCGATTGGCGATGAAATCATGCACTACGCGCAAATCCATCCGTGCCGGGTCGGTATCGACTTCAAAACCATCACGTTGCCATTTCATGATGGCATCCCAACGCCCCGTGTCAGCATAGTTGCCAACAGAGGGATCGCCATCAGCAAAGCCAGTTCGGTGCGAACGATCATGACCATCCGCTTGGCGGTGGCTGTCGGAATTGTCACGGTATCGGTATGACTGGCACGCCCCAACCGAATGAACTGAATGGTTGGGTACAGCGAGATCAATCCCATTACCACGAACAAACTCAGCTTGGCATGAAACAAACCATTGTGCAGGTAATAGCCAGGGCCTTTTTCCAGCCAGATGCGAATCACCCCACTAGCAATCTGCAGGCCAGCCAAAATACCATAGAGCAGATCGATGCGCCCGACCGCACGCAGCTGGGCACGGGCCATTGTCGGTTGTAACAGCCGGTGCTCCAGTGCCAAGCACGCCAGCATGGCTGCAAACCCAATGTAATGCAGCCAAGCCAAAATCGCATTCAACAGCATTACACCATCCCAGGCTCGTCTTCGACTTCGCTATGCGCAATGATATGGGCCTCGGTCAAGGCGCCAGCACACCATTCCTTCATGGCGGGCGTGTTCAGCATGTATTGCATATAGCTGTTAGCAGGCTCCGGCAGTTCGACGCCATAGGTCACGAAACGTGTACAGACCGGGGCAAACATGGCGTCGGCAACGGTGAATTCACCAAACAGGTAAGGACCACGGTCGCCAAAACGTTCCCTGCAACTGTTCCAGACTTCAGTAATGCGCTGAATATCAACCAACGTCTCTGGCGTGCGGCCGTGGCCAGGAAAACGCTTGCGCACATTCATCGGCATGGTTTTACGCAGATTGTAAAAACCCGAATGCATTTCCGCACTGACCGAACGCACCTCGGCACGCATGGCCGGGTCTTTGGGTAACAGATAACAGCCGGGGAACAATTCAGCGACGTATTCGCAGATGGCGATTGACTCCCACACCACCACCTTACCATCGATCAGGCACGGCACTTTACCCGTCGGCGAGTATTTCAGGATATGTTTGCGCCAATCAGTTTCATACAACGGAATCAGAATTTCTTCGAATGGAATATCAGCATGCTTGAGCAAGAACCAGGGGCGCAATGACCAGGAAGAGTAGTTCTTGTTGCCGATGACAAGCTTGAACATGGCGGAGGCATCTCATTGCTATTGTTATCTGCGGATTATGCCGCTGTGTCTGCCAAAAACAAAGCATGAAACACGCTACAGCAAACGAATGCCACAGCGTGTGATCCGCCATGCGATCCGCTCAATCCACGCTTTTCAGTCCATGCTTTGATGATTGGCGCGGTAATGGTCGTAACGGCGTCGGGGCGTGGCATCAGCAAGGTAACCAGGAGCAATCGCTTCCAGCGCCGTCGGTGTAAAACCCAACATGGCCGGGAATCCCCCATCCGTGACATTGGGAACACTCATCGACGCAATATTGTCGCGCGACATCAATTTGCCCGGCAGCCTTTCCAGCATCAAGGCTTGCAAAGTGGCCAATCCACCAGTCAAACCAAGGATAGCTCGGCGATGGCCGGTCAACTGGCCAACATAATCCACCAGCTCGCGCAGTGTATATTGCTGTGGGCCGCCCAGCTCCAGCGTAGCGCCGATGACTTCCTGCTTGGCCAGACTACTGGTTACCGCCTGTACGACATCCATTACCCATATCGGCTGAAAACGAGCATCCGGGCAGGCCAGTGGCAATACTGGGAACCAGCGTTGCAACTTGGCAAACATGTTCAGGAAGCTATCCCCCTCACCGAACACGACAGATGGGCGCAAAATGGTGAAATCCAGCCCGGATGCACGTATCACTTTTTCCCCTCGACCTTTCGACCTCAGGTACCGACTGGGCCCTTGTTCATTTGCACCCAACGCGCTGATGTGCACCAGACGGCGCTTGCCAGCACGCTGACAGGCCGCAACCAGCTTGGTTGGTAGGCCTACATGGGCTTTCTCGAAATCATCCTCACTACCCTGCAAGATACCAACCAGATTGATGACCACGTCGCTGTGCGCAACCAGCCCATCCAACTGCTCGGATTCATGCACATTGGTTTCCACCAATTGGAGGTTGGGCAGGACCAGCAAATCGGCTTTTTGCCGTTCATAACGACGAGTGGGCACAATGACCGACCATTCCTGCTTAACCAGTGCCGCGGCCAACAAGTGTCCGATAAAGCCACTGCCACCAATAATGAGTGCTGTTGCCAATTTCTACCTCTCCATGCCCTGATCGCAGACATCAGCAAACCATCCACAACAGATGATTACGCTCACGTATCAGGCATTACACATTTGATTGAACGCAGAATGCGGCCAATATGGCCGACATATTGTCAGATACCACACCTTGTGAACCGGCTTGTGCAAGACACACCAAGCCGATGATTTGCTGCCAAATCAAGCTGGCCACCCCAAAAATGGCACGTCAAACCGTACCAATTGCCAGTGCTGCCGGGGCATTGTGAAAACGCACCGGACGAATCTGCAGGTGAACCCACACGTCTTCACCTTGTTTGGTGTGAAAGTGATAGGCTTGATGCACATGCGGCAATTCGCCACGCTGCACACCAATCAAGTCTTCACGAGCACGTTGCCGGTCACGGGCTTCGATCCAGTCCCAGGCAACGTGTTCCTGCAATTCGCCAGCAGTATAGCCGGTCAACGCCTCCATAGCAGGATTGACATAGCAGAAGCGATCTCCTCGGATGATGAAAGCGGGCACTTCCAGCGACTCAACCACCGTGCGGTACAGTAGTTCGCTTTCACGCAAGTGACGGAACTTGTTTTCCGACTGGATCGCCAGATTCACAAGTTTGGCAACCCGACGCAACATGATCTGTTCCGTAGAGCGCGCCACATGTGCGTCACGAAACAACAGTGACACCACTGCCTGTACCTCTTTCGCCGGCCCCAGTACCGGATAGGCCAATGCGCCGTGCAAGCCGGCTGCTGCCAAAGTATCCGCTACTGCTTTCCAATTCGGGTCATTCAACACTTCACTGGCTGCAACCACTTGGCCGCGTTCAGCAGCCAGCCCGAATCCACCACCAGCTTCGCCAAACGGTAGGTCTTCCAGCTCCAGGATCATCTCCAGTGGCAAGTGAGGTGACCGGCTCAAGCGCAGGCGCTTGGCCAACGGGTCTGCCAACGATATCAAGCAACGTGCACCCTTGGCCTGTCGCTCGGCCATACTGACGATACCATCCAGTACCAGATCCAATTCCACGCCATTCAACATGCTTTCCAGAAGCCGGACCATATCCCCCATGGCTTCCGAACCAATGTCATCACCCCAGTCGTCTTGCGCAGCATAGATCATGATGCTTTCAGCCTTTCTCGCCTGTCAGTTTGATCAATCAGCAAGATGTGTGGCGCCAGTCAGGCATGTCTGAATACCTCAGTCTGCGCCATCCGGAAACAGCAATTCACCCAGGCACACTTTCCTGTCATTGGCAGCGGTGTGGTAGCGAAGTCCACCCGCTGACGAAACCCGGTGCCGAGTCACCATGTTTTTGATTTGGCAATCAAGATTCGTTAAATGGAGCATAGCAAACTGCCCATGCTTCGCCACTTGCCGATGCGTTTACACGACTGCCGGGACAACGGTATAGTTCCCTGACAATACAACACGGTATCCAGTCAAGAACGATCACAAATCGCACCCGGATACCCAGTACGCCTGACAGTGTATTGCGCACCCAAACCAAGCAAGCACTTGATCCGGCGTCGGAAAAAATACAAGAGGAGAAACAGACATGGAGGCACTTCCGGGCTTTTCCCGGCAGTTGGCTGGTTGCGCCCTGCTGATGCTACTGATGGGGTGCGGGGGCGGAGCCGCACCCCATCAGTAGCA
>NZ_SCOH01000029.1 GCF_005503445.1 Chitinivorax sp. B
CATTGCTTCCAGAAGAAATCGACCAGCGGCATCGCCACGCCCAAGCCCGACATGGACTTGATCGAGGCCCGCTTGAAAGCGGTAGCCGCCCGTGAAAAGGAGTAAGGATATGACCCCCGTAGAGATCATCGACGACATCGCCATCGAGCAAGGCAGCGCCAACCCTTATGCCGACCTGGGCCGGCCCGATGCCGACGAAATGCTGGTGAAGGCCGAACTGGCGCACCAGATCGCCCAGATCATCAAGAGCCGGCACCTAACCCAGCAACGTGCAGCCGAGCTGCTGGGCATGCCCCAGCCTAAGCTCTCCGAAATGCTGCGCGGCAAGTTCCGGGGCATCAGCCAGGCCAAGATGATGGAATGCCTGAACCGACTGGGCCGCGACGTGGAAATCGTGGTGAAGAAAGCCAGCCGACGCAGCTTGGGCCATACCCACGTGGTATTGGCCTGACGACCAAAACCCGCGTCAGGGGGTATCTCGGATAAACTGGCAGAAATGCGGGGTGTGATCGGGCGGTAAAGTGCGTGGCTATTAGGTTTGGAGCGCATCGGTACGACAAGGTGCATCGGCGTGCTGTGATGTTACCAAACAAGGTGGAAGCCGTCGCTACCGAATTCTTTCGTGGCAACGACCTGATCGGCGCCCAGATTGGTGAGGGAGCGGGCATTGTCTTTACCGATTGCCGTATCCATGGTGATGGTTTTTCGCGTTACCTGTTGGCTGACATTCACATGGGGCCCAGACAAGCAGGACGAATGTTGCAACGACTGTTCGATATCGACACCTACCGCATGATGGCCATGCTGGGCCTTCCGTTGGCCAAACAATTGTCACCAACCTTGCAAGCAGCTGATGCAGAACTCTCTGCATTGACCGATCAATTGGAAGATATTAGCCCGAATGACGAACCTGCCTTGCTCGATCGACTGACAGAATTGGCAGCAAAGGTTGAACGCGCCCTATCAACTAGTGATTACCGGTTCTCTGCCTCACGCGCCTACTATGGCATTGTGGAAAGACGAATTGGTGAATTGCGGGAAGGTCGTCTACCCGGCATGCAACCGTTTCGAGAATTCATGGAACGCCGGCTCGCACCGGCCATGCAAACTTGTGATTCGGTTGAACGACGCCAACGGATGCTGGCAGAACGTGTGAACCGCGCTGCATCACTACTGCGAACCCGTGTCGACATCACGCGAGAACAACAAAACCAGGCATTGCTGGCCTCAATGGATAAACGAGCGCAATTGCAACTACGTTTACAGGAGACTGTTGAAGGCCTGTCAATTGCAGCAATCACATACTATGTGGTGGGGTTGGTTGGTTATCTGGTCAAGGGCGCCAAAGCCGCCGGTTGGCCAATTCACCCAGAACTGGTGACTGCACTGGCGATCCCGGTTACCGCATTAGGTGTCGCATTGGGTTTACGGCAAATGCGCAAAGCGCTGGCTGCCCACCACTGAAGCAAGCATGGGCTGTAACGGCCCATGTCAACTCATGAGTGCATCAGCCTGCCAGTTTATCCATCACTTTGGCCAATATACCCAAACCTTCTTCCACGAGCGCATCGGATGCCGTCAATGGCATCAGGAAACGAATCACATTGGCGTAATTGCCGCAGGACAATAGAATCAACCCTTCCTTTGCCGCAACTTGCACCAACTCGCGAGTCAGATCGGCATCCGGCTGATGGGCATCGCCGTTTTTCACCAGCTCGATCGCAACCATTGCCCCCTTGCCGCGCACCTCACCGATACATTGCGGATACTTGCTCTGCAAGACGCTCAAATGCTTGATCATCAACGCCCCCAACTCACGTGAGCGTTGTACCAGGCCTTCTTCTTCCATCACCTTCAACACAGCCAATGCAGCTGCGATAGCCACGGGTGAACCCGCATAGGTACCACCCAAACCGCCCTGAGCTGGGGCATCCATCAATACAGCACGCCCCACCACAGCAGCCAGTGGATAGCCCCCCGCCATGGATTTCGCCATGGTCATCAAGTCCGCCTCGACATTGTATTGCTCCATGGCAAACATCGTGCCTGTGCGGGCAAAGCCAGTCTGGATCTCATCGGCAATCAGCAGAATGCCATGCAGATCACACAGCTGGCGTAATGCACGCATCAATTCTGGCGGGGCAGCATAAAAACCGCCTTCACCTTGTACTGGTTCCAGAATGAATGCAGCGACACGGTTTGGCTCAATAGTGCATTTGAACAGGTTGTGGATCGCCTGCAATGCTGTATCAACGGATACACCGTGGTAGGCCACCGGATAAGGTACATGAAAGATTTCAGCCGGAAACGGGCCAAAGCCAGCTTTATAAGGCACCACTTTGCCAGTCAGCCCCATAGCATAATGGGTGCGGCCATGAAAACCGCCAGTGAACGCAATCACACCACTACGGCCAGTGGCAACTCGAGCGATCTTGATCGCGTTTTCGACTGCTTCCGCCCCTGTTGACACAAAAAAGGCTTTCTTCTCACCGCTGATCGGTACCAATTGGCACAGCTTCTCGGCCAATTCAACGGCAGATTCATAGGGATTGACCATCAAGCAGGTATGGCTGAAGCGCTCAATTTGCGCGTTCACCGCAGCCGTGATGGTCGGGTGGGTATGGCCAGTATTCAGCACAGCAATGCCACCAGCAAAATCGATATATCGCTTGCCCTCCACATCCCACATCTCTGCGTTTTGAGCGCGTTCGATATAGATAGGATGAAGCGCCCCCATGCCGCGCGGAAACACCGCGCTACGCCGTTGATGTAGCTCTGCATTGCTTGCCATATGCTGACTTCCTGCCTAGATAAGGTTGAACACCGGTCCACTATCTGTCGGTTGCATGCATCACAATCCACAGATGACGCGGACTAAAGCCTAATTCATCAATGTAGTGCTTAAACAGGCACACGGCCTGCCTAAATCTGACAGTCTGTTGTACCGGTCAATTGGGCGAAACATGGTGGCCGGCCATTACCCCGGTGAGTAGTGCAATCCGCCCTGTGGATTGAACCTAGCCTCCGATTCCGTCAATGCAGATATATTTCACTTCAACGTATTCATCGATGCCATATTTCGAGCCTTCACGGCCAATGCCGGACTCCTTCACCCCGCCAAACGGCGCGACCTCGGTCGAGATCAGGCCGCTGTTGACACCGACCATGCCATACTCCAACGCTTCAGCCACCCGGAACACCCTGCCAATGTCACGGGTATAGAAATAGCAGGCAAGGCCAAACTCTGTATCGTTCGCCATATGAATGGCTTCCACCTCGGTTTTGAAGCGGAATACCGGAGCCAGCGGACCAAATGTTTCTTCTTTCGCCACCCGCATGGCTGGCGTCACATCGGCAATCAATGTTGGCTCGAAGAAGCTTCCGCCAAGACTGTGCCGTTTGCCACCAGCCACCAGACGCCCCCCTTTGGCAAGCGCATCGGCAATATGCTCTTCCACTTTGGCAACTGCATTCATGTCGATCAACGGCCCTTGATTGACCCCATCGTCAGCACCATTGCCCACCTTCAGTTTGGCAACAGCTGCAGTCAACCTGGCCAAGAACGCCTCGTAGACCCCATCCTGCACTAGCAGGCGGTTTGCACATACACAAGTCTGGCCGCTATTGCGGTATTTGGAGGCCATTGCCCCCGCCACTGCGGCATCCAGATCTGCATCGTCAAACACGATGAACGGCGCATTCCCACCCAGCTCCAGCGATACCTTTTTCATGGTCCCGGCGCATTGCGCCATCAACTTCTTCCCAACCTCCGTTGAACCCGTGAAGCTGAGTTTGCGCACGGCAGGGTTACCCGTCAGTTCGGCACCAATGACCGTGGACGACCCTGTCACTACATTGAACACCCCTTTGGGAACGCCAGCACGGTGCGCCAGCTCCGCCAATGCCAAGGCAGAATACGGCGTTTGTGTAGCGGGCTTGACGATGATGGTGCAACCGGCAGCCAAGGCTGGTCCCGCCTTGCGGGTGATCATGGCGTTCGGGAAATTCCATGGCGTAATCGCCGCGCACACGCCAATCGGCTCCTTGGTGACCAACAGCCGGCGGCCTGGAGTTGGGGTGGGGATCATGTCGCCATACAAGCGCTTGGCCTCTTCGGCAAACCATTCGATGAAGCTGGCACCATAGGCAATTTCGCCCCGGCTTTCCGTTAACGACTTACCCTGCTCAGCAGTCAGCAACTGAGCCAGATCTTCCTGATTGGCCATCATCAGCTCATACCAGCGGCGCAGCACCACAGCACGTTCCTTCGCTGTTTTGACCCGCCAACCGGCCTGCGCAGCATGTGCCGCTGCAATCGCACGCTGGGTATCAGCTGCTGTCATACTGGGGATGGTACCCAGTTGCACGCCCGTGGCAGGGTTGGTGACGGCAATGGTGTTGTGGTCGCTGGCATCACACCATTCGCCATCGATATAGCACTGCTGACGCAGCAGCGTCGGGTCTTTGAGTTGCATCAGGCTTTCCTCGTCAAATCAGTTCATTGACACAGGCCGTGAAATGCTCGACCAGTCGGTCGACATCGGCAACTGTGGTATCCGGGCACACCAGCATCATGTTGTGAAATGGCGTAATCAGCACACCCCGGTTCAGCAAATATAAGTGAAGAACATGTTCCAACTCACTATCCAAAATGGCATCCGCCTCTGTTCCGTTCCGCGGTGCGGTTGGCGCAAACTGGAACTCCGTCCGCGCGCCAACCTGCGTCACACACCACGGCACGCCAGTCGAGGCAATGGCATTGCATAATCCGGCCGCCAATCGTTCAGCTAGGTTAAACATGTGTTGGTAAGCATCGGCGGTCATCACATACTCAAGATTGGCGCGAATTGCCGCCATCGCCAGCATATTGGCTGTCAGCGTGGTACCAATCCCTGAGTGACCGGGTGGCGCATCATGCTTGGCTTGGCGCATACGGCCTGCCACTTCGGCGGTAAAGCCATACACGGCACACGGTATGCCGCCGCCAATCGGTTTGCCCAATACAAAAAGATCTGGCGACAGACCGTGTGCTTGACTGTATCCACTTGGGCCGGTTGAGATAGTGTGGGTTTCGTCGATCACCAGTAGTGCACCATATTGACGGATCAATGCCTGAGCCGTCTGCCAGAAGTCTGAATCGGGTAGCACCATGCCAATATTGGTCAAAGCAGGTTCTGCCAACACACAGGCAACATCACCTTGCTGCAAGGCAGCTTCCAGCCCTGCCAGGTCATTGAACTCGACCACCACGGTATGTTGGGTCAGATCATAGGCCTGCCCTAACAAACTGCCACGTTGCACTGGCCGACCGGCAACCAGATCAACAAAAACATCATCCACCGTGCCATGGTAACAACCGTTGAATACCAATATCTTGGATCGCCCGGTAATGGCACGCGCCCATCGAATCACAAAGCGATTGGCATCAGTGGCTGTCATGGCAAACTGCCAGAAAGGCAAGCCGAAACGTTCTGCCAACAGCTCTCCGACGATGGCTGCATCTTCCGATGGCAGCATGGTCGTGAAACCTCTGGCTGTTTGTGCCGCCACTGCGGCAGCCACCGGGGCTGGTGCATGACCAAACATGGCGCCGGTATCGCCAAGGCAAAAGTCAACGTATTCATGACCGTCAACGTCATTAAACCGTGCACCTTTGGCAAAATCGACAAACAATGAAAAAGGCGTTGACCAATCGATCATCCAATGCAATGGCACACCATACAGCAAATGCTGATCGGCCCGACGGGATAAGGCCAGCGACTGCGGATGATAGGCAGCGAAAAAGGCTCGTTCTCGACTTGCCAGCTGCTGGGCCTTTGCCCAGTTCAACCCCTGGCGGGTGGGGTGCTGCATGGTGGGCCTCCGTCGCGATGGTTGACCGCTTTGAACACCAATGGTTGATCAAGGTGTTTAAAATATGCACATAATACTGCCAATAATGGTGAATATTTTCAACACCCTTTTTTGCATGGATCATTTACACGCATGAAACCCATTCTGATCACGCAGCACATTCCTGCTGATGGCCCAGCTCACTTTACGGATTACCTGACCCGGCACCATATCCCGTTTGAACTCTGCCGCATCTATGCTGGTGACGACATCCCGGCCAATGTCAACGCCTACGCTGGGCTGTCGATTCTGGGTGGGCCAATGAGCGTCAATGACGAGCTGCCCTGGATTGCCCTGGAACTTACGCTAATTCAGGATGCGTTGGCTCGACAGGTTCCGGTCATCGGCCACTGCCTGGGCGGTCAGTTGTTATCCAAAGCACTCGGTGGCCATATCACTACCTCCCCCTATCCGGAAATCGGTTGGTCCGATATTCGCCCCGCCAACCCTGCGATTACTCGTGAATGGTTTGCCGGTGCCAATCCTGCACGGTTGTTTCAGTGGCATGGCGAAACCTTCAGCCTGCCCACCGATGCTGAATTGATTGCCATTGGTCGCTACTGCCCCAATCAGGCCTACCTGGTGGATGGGCGTCATCTGGGTATGCAGTTTCATTGTGAAGTGGATGAAACCAAGATTCTGAATTGGATCGACACCTGCCAAACCGATATTGCGACCGCCTCTCACTCCCCAGCAGTGCAATCCAGTGACGACATCCGGGCATCATTGCCCACGGCACTGCCTGTCAGCAAACAATTGGCGGACGCGATTTATGATCGATGGCTGCAAGGTATCAACCGTTAAGCGTGGCAAACAAAAACTCTGATGATGCGCTGTGCCACCTCGCCGCATCTCTTGCATGCGGCGATAGTACACTTGGCCTCAGTCTGGCCTTCTTGGTCCTGTTGCTCAAAAGACGTTGAACAGGTGAGGATGCTGAGCAGCACATACACCCTGATCCTGGCCGCATGCTAAGACATTGAACAGGTTCTTAAGGCACGCTAAGCGCGGTTAATCCTGCCCGAAGCCACCATTCCAGGCCATGGCAGCCTGCCACAATGATGGCGGTCAACCACTTCCACCTACCATCCCCGTTGCCACTCGTCGGCCATCATCGCCGTGACTGCATAAATCCGTAACCAACAACATACACACGGGACACAGATAGCCTATAAAAAATTCAGGTCACGCGCTCAGGGCAACGTACGGCCTGAAGTTCATTAGCGACATCTGCCCGTTTTTCCACCCATGCCTTGTTGCCTTGGCTCACCAGACCATTCGCCGGCAATAGGCAGATAGCGTGTAGAGCCTGTTTTACGTCGGCTGGGCACGATATCCATAACAACAAGCAGAGGCTTTGTATGAAACTCTCGACACGACTGGCGATCATGGTAACGGGTACCATCATTGGCTTGGTAACGATCACCATGATCGCGTTGACCACCGTCAAACACACCATGCAGCAAGAACGCGAAATGCAGATCAGCACTTTGCTTCGCCTTGCACATCAGATGGTTAGCCATTATCAGGAGCTGGAACAATCCGGTAAATTGCCCAAGGAGGAAGCCCAAACCAAGGCCAAAGAAGCCTTGACCCATCTACGCCACGAGAATGACTATTTCTTCGTCAGAGGCATGGATGACATGATGCACGTGCATCCCGATCCCAAACGTGTTGGCACCATCGACCCGGGTGCCAAGTTACCAGACGGCCGTACCAGCGGTCAGGCTTATCGCGACGCACTGGCTACCAAAAACATCGCCTTCGTTAACACCTTCGTTGCCCGCCCCGGCTCGGCAGACAAGGAAACCAAATTGCCCAAACTCAATGGCGTGATCAAGTTCGAACCCTGGGGCTGGATGATCGGCATCGGCTTTTTTACCGATGACATTGATTCCGCCTATTGGCGCTATGCCACCAGTTTCATGTTGATCGGCATCCTGATTGTTGTGGTAGTGGTCCTGCTTGCCTTCAGCATGTCACGGCGGATATACAGCTTGCTGGGTGGAGAGCCCGGCTATGCCGCTGAAGTCGCCGTGGCCATCGCCAACGGCGATCTGGCCCGAAAAGTGGCCAGCAACCAGGCTCGTGACAGCCTGCTGGCATCAATCGCGCGGATGCAGACCAGTTTGCGCAGCATGATCGAAGGCATCCAGCAAGGTGCCAATGCACTGGGGACATCCGCCGCCAATTTAGCGGAACAGATGGTACACATCAATGATGCGGCCCATAACTCGTCAGATGCCACGACCTCCACTGCGGCTGCAGTGCAAGAGATGACATCCAGCGTCGAGCAGATCTCCCACAGCGCACGCGAAACCGAGCGCAATTCCGAACGTTCAACCGAACTGGCGGCCAACGGTGAAAAACTGGTCAGTCAGGCCTCCAATGAAATCCAGCGCGTCTCCAGCCAAATCGACTCTGCCTCTCAACAGATCCATGGTTTGATGGAGCGCTCCCGCGAAATTGGTGGTATCGCTGCCGTCATCAAGGAAATTGCCGATCAGACCAACCTACTCGCACTGAACGCTGCCATCGAAGCAGCACGAGCCGGAGAACAAGGCCGTGGCTTCGCTGTGGTTGCAGATGAAGTACGAAAACTGGCCGAACGTACCGGCAGCGCCACTGAACAAATCACTGGCATGATCCAGGGAATTCAGAACGATACACAATCCGTTGTTGCCAGTATGCAAGCAGTCACACCGCAAGTCGCCAAAGGGGTTGCCATGGCGGAGCAAGCTGCCGATTCACTGCGCGAAATCAGTAATGGTGCTCGCGATACGCTTGAAAAAATCCGCAGTGTCGCACATGCCACCTCTGAGCAAAGTCTGGCCAGCAACAGCATCGCCAGCAACATCGATCGCATCGCCGCCATGGTCGAATCCGCGGCGGAATCGGTGCGCCAAGCCAACCAGACGGTCAGATCGCTGGAGCAGCTATCCGTTGACTTGCGGCAATCGGTATCGCAATTCAAGCTGTAAGTGGAACTGGTTGGAAACGGGGCAGCCATTGCCCCGTTTTTCTTTGCAGGCCTGCGTCATGGCATGGCAAGCTATCACCTTCAGGTCATCCCGGATTACCTAATGAGTGCGCCCATTCAAACCATCGACTTTTCTGCCACCCTGTTTTTCAAGGACAAACCGGATTTCCAGTTGAATGCGCTGATTGAATCTTGGGGCAAAGAAGGCTATACCTGCGAAATTCTCGAACCAGGTGATGATCTGTTTCGTGTCATCCGTGGCGAAACAGGTGTCTACATCGGCCATGTCGAACCCATTCAGCACGATGCCCATCCCAACTACTACCCAGATATTGCTCAGATTGACATTCCTTACGATGAAACCTACCTGATCAATCATCACGAGGCATTTGCAGACTTCCAATCCTGCCATTACGAAGTACCGTTCAGTTTTCGCATGGTAGAGCAGGATAATCCGCTCATCGTCCATAATGAATTCGTGATCACCTTGCTGGGTATCCGGCAAGTGCTACCAGTTGATGCAATCTGGCTGGATCATCTGAGTATCTTTGTCGGCCGGCTGGATATCGAGGAATACACCGATTACGCGTGCACCCAGGACGGCATGCCGCCAGCCTCCATACCGTACCCACTGCTATTCGGCGTCCTGTTCCAGCAAGATAAGGGCATTTTCAGAACCTGGAGCACTGGGCTGAATCATTTTCAGCACCCGAACCTCTTGGTTGAATCAAACAGTATCAGTGCCTTGGATGCTGCCCGTGTCGTCTTCAATGCCTGCATGAGTGTTGCCGGAGACAAACAATTCCAGGCCGGTGAAAGTATGGAAACAGCTGGAATTCGATGTCAGATTGCAGACTGCGTTTGGGATGAAAAGCCCATGTTGAAGTTTATCCCCGCTATTTGAATCTTGTGTCTACAGTGACAGGTATCACTGTCGACCGCTACATACCTGCCTTTGCAGTAAAACATGTTTGTGACAAGAGATCACCCATGCCCAAGAAAACCCATGCTGAATATCTTCAACAGCAGCATCCAGGTATTACCGAGCTGGCTGAATATTATGCTGAGCTTGGCTTCAACCAACCCATACTCTGGGCAAAAAGCGAGCTCGATGGCGAACCTGCCGTCGCCACTGCAGCCCTCATCCACGCCTTACGTAATGAAATCGTTCAGGCGGAGGATCACGGCTGGTCAGCTGCCATACGCAATGGCGACGTGAATATCGAGGACGAAACACTGATTGCTGAAGCCACCATCACGCTGGATTACCTTCAGGAGCGGGATGTGGACTTAAACCGCCTGACGCCTCTGATCAGAGCGATCCAAATGCAAACCATTCGCAATGTCACCACCCTACTGGATGACGGGCCAGAAATCTGTTGCATCCCGTTACCCGCAGGGCGGGAGTGTGGCTGGCAACTGACGGCACTTGATGCAAATGGAGAGCCCAATGGCACGATCACCGGGCTACATGAAGTGATTGATGACGAGGAAGATCTTTGATGCCTACTCCAACACTCATTCCGGTGCTGGATACCTTCATCATCTGAACAGCGGCAATATCAGCCAACATTGCGTTTGCTGACCAGTCAGATTGTCGGGTTTGATCGACACCAGGGCACAATCCACTCCGGAAGCCACGACAGTACAGGTGATGTGACCAGCGCCAATTACCACTTGGCGTCCTATATTCGGTAAGCGCATAACACATGAGGAGGTAGCCATGGCACTTCCAGGCCTATTGATCGAATACCTGGTCAGTGGTGCACTAGCCTTTGCCTGGCTGTTGCCACTGTTGCAACACCGGCTATCCGTGGTTGAAGCACCATATCTTCCAGTGTTTCTCCTGTTGCTCTACGTACTGGGTATGGCGATCGATTTTCTTGCCTGGTGGGCCACCCGCTTACCCAAGCACTGGATTCGTGCCTGGGTGTATCGAAAGTACCGGGGACCAGGCGCCATTGACAACGAGAGTGGCACACTACGAGCAGCCAAGATTGGTTTTTACGCACCGGAGCTGGCCAAGGAGCTTGCAATGCGAAGTTCAAGGGATCGAATCGCCCGGGGGGCAATCATCAATGCGTTGCTCGCAGCGATCTTTCACTTGCCTTGGTGGGCCGGGGTAAGTGCTGTCGCCTTCACCGTCACCCTCTGGGCCAGCTTCGAGCGACTGAGCTACGGCTATGAATTGTGTGCGGAACAGATTGTGGATGAGCAGCATCAACGTGAGCAAGCCAAGCGTGTGGCTTAAACCTGATGCAACATAGTCGGAAAACCTTTACAGGAACCCATGACCATGCTGAAAACCTATCGAGGCAGTTGCCACTGTGGGGCTGTGAAGTTTGAAGCTAATCTGGATTTGACGCAGAACAGTTACCGGTGCAACTGCTCAATCTGTCGGAGAACCCGCTTTTGGCCTGCCGTTGCAATACCAGATGGGTTCCGTTTGTTGAGTGGCGAACAGGATATGACCGAATACCGGTTCAATACACTGAAGAATCAGCATTTCTTTTGCAAGCACTGCGGGGTTCGCGCCTTTGGCATTGGCAACGACACTCCTATCGGCAAGATGTATGGCGTAAACATCGGGTGCCTGGAAGACATCAGCGAGGAAGAACTGGCCAACGTTCCCATTACCTATGTGGATGGACTGCATGACCAGTGGCAGAAGCCACCCCTGTTTTTCAGTCACCTATAGCCGGACCTGCATCGATTCCAGATGACTTGAATAACCTCAGAAAACCTTGAACAGCCGTTGACGCCAGGTGCTTTAATACGATGCCAACAGTCCATTTGATCGAAGGTCCGGTCGGCGCGGGCAAATCCACGTTCGCCATCGCATTGTCAATACATACCAAAGGCGTACACATTGCGTTGGATAAGTGGTTTGTCAGGCTGTACAACGCTGATCGACCTGCAGAGCAGATCATGCCTTGGTATATCGAGCGAAAACACCGACTACAGGGGCTGATCTGGGAACATAGCTGCCAGATTCTTGCGACGGGTACCGATGTCATCCTTGAGCTAGGTCTGATCCAGCGACGCAGTCGTACTGCTTTTTGTCGCCAGGTTCAAGAAGCGGGCTATGAGTTAATGGTCCATCTGCTCGATACGCCACGCGACATCCGACGACAACGCGTTCAACATCGAAACACCGAGCAAGGTGCAACGTTTGCCATGGTCGTACCCGATCATATCTTCGAGCTGGCAAGTGATAGCTGGGAAGCACCCGATGAAGTGGAATGCAGTCAATACACTATCGAATGGGTCACCACCCACAACTCGTCCATTCATGAAAAAACCTGACATGCTCGCGCTGCAATGCGTCAACAATCTTCATCGTCGGTGGGTTACCTGCAAGATCGCTTCACTGCCCCCTCTACCCGTAATAAAGGCGTGGCACGAGTATCAACTGAAACAGTTACCCGTCATGGCGCCCAGCGTTATGGCCGGCTTATACAGGAACACAATACTGTTGCGCGTTTCCTGTAAGACAAAGTGTGGCCATATAACGGTTTCATCCGCTGTAACGGTCCACACCATTTTTAATTGGCTTTCCACTTTTCATTGTGACTATTTCATCATGGCACACTACCCGCTCACCGAACGGTTGCTTCCTGAGCCAACCGATCTGACTTGCCGATACCAGATTGCCGATCTGGCCCAGACCGATCAGCAGATTGTGCTTATTGTCTCCTTTGGCGGCACTTATCCGGATGGATCACATGGCAACGCGCACGCTGCATACATTGCAAGATCCACTCTGCTTGGGCTACATGCTTTCGATGCTGATTGTGTGATTCTGGATTTCCGTGGGCTTGTCTATCGCTGGGGTAATTCGCTGTTACGCGTCTTTGACGACATCGCCCAGTACAAGGATGCAGGTGGCGAACCCGGCCAGCCCACTTTCCCGGTGTTGGTTGTAACATCCGAGCTTTGCAGTGCGGCGTTTCTCTCGCTGGTCACACCGGTAGGACAATCTACACCGGCGTGGCACTTTGAGGATATGGATGCCGCGATTCAATATGGTATGCAGAAGGCACACGAGTGGCTTGATTTCTAGATTACCGGAGATGCTCCATGATCAATTTACAGAAAACTGGCGGTGTTGCTGCCTTGATCGAAGCACTGGCCTACACAATTGGTTTTGTCGTGATGGCAACACTGCTCAACCCAGGCGATACCACTCGTTGGAGTACTGCCCAGAAGCTGGCGTACACCCTGGACAACAAAGCCCTCTTCCAAAGTTGGACATTATTCATCTACGTCATCTTTGGCATCGTACTGGTTGTTCTGGCCGCGGCGCTGCATGATTGGCTGAAGGTCAAATCTGCCGGCGTGATGCAAATTGCCACATCATTTGGATTGATCTGGGCGGGTCTGGTCATTGCCAGCGGCATGGTCGCCAGTATTGGACTGGAGACAGTCGCCACCCTTTATGCTAGCGATGCTGTCCAGGCTGCGTCTGCCTGGGTTGCCATCAATGCAGTACAGAACGGATTGGGCGGCGGCGTTGAAATTGTTGGGGGCATCTGGGTCTTGTTGATCAGCTTCGCAGCCCACCGGTCTGACTCGTTGCCAGTTGGATTGAATATCGTCGGCACGCTTGTCGGGCTGGCTGGTTTGCTGACGGTGGTACCACTGCTGGGCAACCTGGGAATCGTGTTTGGTCTGGGTCAGATTGTCTGGTTCACTTGGCTTGGTTTCATCATGCTGCACCGACCAATCCGTTATACAGGTACCAGGTAAGTTTTGTTGCCATACGCAGTGCCCCCCCGTCCAGCTCAGAACTTGTTCAATATCTTGTTACGCAACCGTGATCGGGGCTCGTGTGCTGCTCAACATCCTCATGTATCACACCTACACGCCGGTTTTTGCGCTGCGCTTCACCCCGCTGGTGGCCACTCATCACAGACTTTGAACAGATTCTCAGGACGCAACAGCAAGCTTGCTTAAACAGGCGAACAACCGTTCATCCTGCGCATACGCCACGTTGAAACGAAACCAGCTGCGATCCGTATCGCCGGTGCCGTACAGGTGTCCCGGTGCCAGCAGTATGCCGGCTTCAGCCGCCAATCGCACGGCAGCATCCACCTCCATCGCCAATGACTTGCCCGCCCACAAAAACATGCCACCTTGTGGTTGATGAAACAATTGCCACCCCGCCGACTGCAAGCGGTTAGCCACTACCAGTTGCGCATCCGCCAGGCGCTGTCGCAAGTGTTCCAGATAACGGCGATGATGGCTGTCGGTCAAAATGGCCAACACCATCATTTCATTCAACTCGGAGGTGGTCAGGCCAGACAGCATTTTCAACTCGATCAACCGTTCGTTGATGGTAGTCGGTACCACCATGTAACCAACCCGCAGACTGGGCGAGATGGTTTTGGAAAAACTGTTGATATAGGTCACGCGACGACACTGATCCAGACTGGCCAAGCTGATCGGGGGGATGTGATTAAGATCGGCAAAGATGTCATCCTCAACAATCTGTATGTCGTGCCGTTCAGCCAGTTGCAGAATACGGTGTGCAACAGCAGGTGAGGTACTGGTACCGGTCGGATTCTGCAAGGTTGTATTGGTAAAGAAGGCAACCGGTTGGTGACTGGCCGCCAGCTCGGCCAGGCGGGAGACATCCGGCCCGTCACGGCGCCGCGGCACACCCATCACCTGCAGGCCGTAACTGCGCAGCAGCGATAACAGATTGGAGTAGATGGGATCATCCACCAGCACAGTATCGCCAGGGCGACACACGCAACGCATGGCCAGATCCAACCCCTGGCTGGCGCCATGCGTCAGCACCAGTTGCTCCAATGGGGCTTCGATGCCACGTTCCAGCAAGCGTTGATGAATATGCTGACGCAATGGCAGGTAGCCCAGTGGGTTGCCATAACGCACCAGATGCGCGCCGGAGCGCCGTGACAACTGGCGCAAACCGGCTTTGACCCCTTCTTCGTCCAGCCAGTCTGCCGGCAGCCAACCGGCACCGGCCTGAATCGCAAAGGTCTGGTCTTCATATACCCGCCGCAACAGCCAGTAAGAATCAACCGGGGATGGCAGCAATGCCGTGGGTTCGGGCTGAAACGGACGTTGCCGCAAAACGAAATAGCCCCGGGCACGTCGGGCTTCGACCAGGCCGGTGGCCACCAGTCGGCTGTACGCTTCGGCCACGGTAAACGGGCTGACACCCAATGTCTTGGCCAATTGCCGCACGGAAGGCAGCCGCGTTCCGGCAGGCAGGCCACCACGCTCGATGCGTTGGCGGATCTCCGCGACAATTTGTTCAACCAGCGGTTGGGGCGCTTGGGTATCCAGGGCGAACATGTCATCAACATCCGATGCGACTGATGCGTAACTGTACAGTAGCTAAGACCAGTACAGATAGCCAAACAGCTCGCATCACTGTCTATGTCGTGGCAATCAGCTACAACAGATACTGATCCCACTAACAGGAGACCCGCCATGGACAGCGCCCCGATTGAGCCAGACACCCTTTCCCCATACTGGATGCCGTTTTCGCATAACCGCTACTTCAAACAACATCATGACCTGCGCATGCTGGCCCGGGCTGACGGCGTGCACTATACGACACAGGAAGGCAAACAACTGTTCGATTGCTTATCCGGCTTGTGGTGCTGTGGGCTGGGGCATCGCTATCCGAAGATTGTCGAAGCCATCAAGCAACAGCTTGAGGTACTGGATTACGGCACGGCATTCCAGATGGGGTATGAACCCACGTTCAAGCTGGCGCAACGCATTGTCGATCTGGCACCACCAGGGTTTGGGCAGGTGTTTTTTGTCAATTCCGGCTCGGAAGCCGTCGATACCGCGTTAAAGATGGCACTGGCCTATCATCGTGTGAAAGGCGAAGCACACCGTACACGCCTGATAGGCCGCGAAAAGGGTTATCACGGCGTGGGATTTGGCGGCATGTCTGTCGGGGGTATGGTTGCCAACCGCAAGATGTTTGCAGCCGGCATGCTGCAAGGCGTGGATCACCTTCCCCATACCCTGAACCTGAAGGAGATGGCATTTTCCAAGGGCCAACCCACCTGGGGAAGCCATTTGGCGGACGAACTGGAACGGCTGGTGGCGTTGCATGATGCCTCCACCATTGCCGCCGTCATCGTCGAGCCCATGCAAGGCTCGGCGGGCGTGGTCGTACCGCCAGTTGGTTATTTGAAACGGCTGCGTGAAATTTGCGACAAGTACGGCATCCTGCTGATTTTTGATGAAGTCATCACCGGATTTGGTCGCCTGGGTACCGCATTTGGTGCGCAATACTTCGATGTGGTACCGGACATGATCACCTTTGCCAAAGGGGTGAACAATGGCACGGTGCCACTCGGTGGCGTGCTGGTCAAAAAGGAAATCTATCAGGCGTTCATGACCGGGCCGGAACACATGGTGGAGTTCTTTCATGGCTACACCTATTCGGGCCACCCGCTGGCCGTGGCAGCCGCCCATGCCACGCTCGACACCCTGCAAGACGAAGGCATATTCGAGCAGGTCAATGGTCTGATCCCCGTGCTGGAGTCCGCAGTGCATGGCCTGAAAGGGGAAGCCAACATCATCGATATCCGTAACTGTGGGCTAGCTGCTGCAGTAGAACTGGCCCCCATTGACGGGAAACCTGGACAGCGCGCCCTCAAGGTCTTTGAAGAAGGCTTGAAGCGCGGCATGCTGTTCCGCTTCACCGGCGACATCATCGCCATGGGGCCACCTTTTGTCTCCCAACCTCAGCAACTGCATGACATGGTCGCCGTGTTACGCGATGCCATTCGCGCAGTGGGCTAGTGCTATTGACGTAGCTGCATGGTCCACGTTGGATTACCCCGTTTTGCGGTGTCATACATCGACCTGATACTGCCCTAACTCACCGCCCGCTAACCCGAGCTGCCATTCGGCCTGTGGCACACCTGTGCCATGGGCCCCGTTTTGCCCGAAAAATCGATTCATCAGAAGGACCATCAAGATGCCAACCCCACTTCATCATTGGATCAACGGCCACGCCACGGCAGGTCAATCTGGTCGTTTCTCGCCGGTGTTCAACCCAGCTTACGGCGAAATCATCCGCCAAGTGCCGTTGGCAGATGCCACCGAGGTGGACCAGGCCGTTGCCGCCGCCAACACGGCCTTCCCCGCCTGGGCGGCGACCCCACCACTACGCCGGGCTCGTATCATGTTCCAGTTCAAGGCCTTGATTGAACAACACGCTGACGAACTGGTCGAGGCGATTGCCATTGAGCACGGCAAAGTCAAAGCCGATGCGCATGGTGAATTGATTCGCGGGCTGGAGGTGGTGGAATTCGCTTGCGGTGCGCCGCACTTGCTGAAAGGTGAATACAGTGAACAGGTGGGTACCGGCGTGGATAGTTACACATTGCGACAGCCACTAGGTGTGGTTACCGGGATCACACCGTTCAATTTCCCGGCCATGGTCCCGATGTGGATGTTTCCGATCGCATTGGTCTGCGGGAATACCTTTGTATTGAAACCATCCGAGCGCGATCCGTCCGCCTCGTTGCTATTGGCCAGATTATTGAAAGAAGCCGGCCTGCCCGATGGCGTGTTCAATGTGGTGCATGGCGACAAATTGGCGGTGGATGCGCTGCTTGCCCATCCAGATGTTGCGGCGGTCAGTTTTGTCGGCTCAACACCGATTGCCCGCTACATCTATGCCACCGGCACCGCACATGGCAAACGTGTGCAAGCATTGGGGGGTGCCAAGAACCACATGGTGATTCTGCCGGATGCCGACCTGGAACAGGTGACGGATGCCTTGATGGGTGCCACTTACGGTTCGGCAGGCGAGCGCTGCATGGCCATTTCGGTAGCAGTGGCAGTAGGAGACCAGGTTGCCGATGCCTTGATCGAACGCCTGCATACCCGCTTGCAAAGCTTGCAGATTGGCTTATGGGACAACCCGGCCAGCGAGATGGGGCCACTGATTACTCGCGAACATCGCGATAAGGTGCGCGACTATATCGATGATGGCATCCGTGAAGGCGCCAAGTTGGTGGTGGATGGTCGCTCATGCCGTGTATCGGGGCACGAGGGCGGTTTCTTTCTTGGGGCCAGCTTGTTCGATCAGGTCACCCCTGCCATGCGCATTTATCAGGAAGAAATCTTCGGCCCGGTACTGTGTGTGGTACGGGTAGCCAGCTATGAAGATGCTGTGCAGCTGATCAACCAGCACGCTTACGGCAATGGTACTGCCCTGTTCACCCGGGACGGTGAGGCCGCTCGTGATTTCGTCAGTCGGATTCAGGTCGGCATGGTGGGCATCAATGTTCCAATCCCCGTTCCGATGGCGTTCATGAGTTTTGGCGGCTGGAAACAATCGTTGTTCGGCGATCACCATGTCTACGGCCCGGAAGGCATCCGTTTCTATACTCGGCTGAAAACCGTCACGCAACGTTGGCCCAAGAGCATCCGCGCCGGTGCCGAATTTGTGATGCCCACCATGCGCTAGGTATGGACGACATAGATGGTTAACCGTCAGGGGCATTTCCCCACTATACTGGAGCAGCTACTGCCCGCGCCCACTGGGCAGTTCAGGCAGTAGCTCACGTTTTTGATCTGTTTTGGGGATAACTGACACCATGCTGCAACTTGTTGGCATCATTTTGATGGGGCTGGGCTTGCTCTGTGGTGGCGGCCTGCTGGTCTCACCTTTCGGGATGCTACCCGCTCCACCTGGTTTGGCGCTTTGGTTGTTATTCCCTGGCCTGCTATTGGCGGGCTATGCACTGTTCGTCATGTCGGCCCCCACGCCACAGATATTGCTGATCTCCCGTCTGGTATCCACCTTGTTGATGGCACTTGGCCTGCTGGCAGTCACGGCCCTGGTGCTGATCGCCATGTCCATCCTGCCGCCCGATGAACCTACTGGTACATTATGGTATGTACTGGTTATCGGCTTTGCATTTGGCTCCGTTGGTGCATTGGCACATCGTAGAAAAGGCGAGTAGCCAATCCCGATGTCTACCTGGATGGCAAGCAGTTGGTTATTGACAAAGACTGTGCCACGCCGCTTGACCATGCATGGTCACCAACACAACCGTACGACGGCCCCCATATATGGATCAAGCTAGGTTTTCCGGTATGGCTTGATCCGACTGTTCCAACCCACCTTCCGCAGCCCACCAGATGAGTCCATTGTTATCCCGGCCCACCAATCTGACTTCAACCTTACCCCTGCAGTCCCGCTGGCAACTGATTCTGATTCTGGCCGTGACGGTTGGCGCCTGGCAGTTTCCACTCGGTGCCATGGCGTTATATCCCTTTTCGCTACTGGCAACCTATGTTCATGAGCTGGGCCATGGCCTGACTGCATTGGCCACAGGTGCCCATTTCGATCAACTGCTGCTGTATGCCGATGGTTCTGGCATGGCCATCTGGCGTGGGCACCCCACACCATTGTCGTTGGCATTGATTGCAGCGGGCGGACTGATCGGACCGTCACTGGCTGGCGCATTGTTATTGGCGTTGTCGCGCACACCCAGGTTTGCCCGGCTGTTACTGGCGGTGCAGGCGGGCTTGACGCTGATCATTGTGCTGGTGTGGGTACGCAACCTGTTTGGTGTGATATTCCTGCTGGCAGTCAGTGCCCTGATGGCTGGTGGAGCACGCTGGCTGTCCGACCGATTGGCGCAGTTCATCCTGCAATGGTTGGCAGCTTTGTTTTGCCTGTCGTGGTTTCGCGATCTGGACTATATGTTTTCTGCTCAGGCTACCGTCAACGGTGTGGTGTCCCTGTCCGACAGTGCCCAGATGGCGGCCGCACTGTGGCTTCCCTATTGGTTTTGGGGCGGATTGGTCGCCTTGACTTCATTTGTACTGCTGGTGGCTGGGTTATGGTTTGCCACCCGCCCCATCCGTTGACCCCATACAAACAGATACGCCAGTCGCCATCAGCCACGGGCATGTCGTATAGCCAGACACAGTGCCTATTTCAAATATTGGCTCATGATCTGTTCAACATTGATCTTCTTCAGGCCATCGTTAAAAACCTTCGCAACCTTGTCACCTGCCGGCCCTTTCTTGAAACAGATAAACAGTTTCTTGTCTTCAAGCAATTTGCTGTTGAACTTGATTTTGCCTTTCAATGACTTCACATCCTTGTCATTATTCAGCAAATAATTCATCACATTCTGGTCGACCACGGCCAAATCTACCCGCCCCCCACCGAGTTTGAGCAGATTTTTGCTGTCATCGGTTGCGACATCTACCTTGAGCTGTTTGGCGGCCACCATGCCATCAAACTCGTCAGTATTGACATAGTCTTGCACCACCCCGATCTTTTTGCTGGCCAACTCACTGAGTTTGCTCCAGGTCACCGGTGCGTCTGCGCGTTCAGCAAAACCCAGCGGCCCCTTGCCCATGGCGTCAGAATAAGTAAAGGTTTTGGCATTGTCAGCTGAATAGTATTCAGGAAAGTATCCCATATGCGACTTGCTGTTTTTCGCCAGATCGACCGCTCGGGACCAGGGGTAAAACTCTATCTTCAGTTTGTAACCCATCGCCTCGAAAGCTGCCTTGGCCACCGCAGCAGATGCCCCCTGGGCTTGTAACGTCGCACTGGTATAGGGTGGCCAATCCAGCGAGGTCAACGTGATGGTCTTGTCATCAGCGCGAGACATGCCAGACCAGAGCAAGGCACACAGTACGACAAATAGAGACGCAACTCGCTTCATCAGTCATTCCTCATTACTATGGACAACGTGATCCGTTTGAACGGAGCTACCGAGCTCGTGTTTTGAGTGTAGTTCGAGAAACGGAAATAACTAGCTGCGTGGCCTGAACTCCTGATACAGATCAAATCTCACAGCAATACAGGCATACATGAAACCATATCCGCTCCACCACGATTTGGCATAACATGCAGTGCATACCCACAATGGACAATTGATGATGGCCGACCCATTCAACCCCAATGATGCCTTCAATTTCTTTCGTAATCTGTGGAAGCCGCTAGAGGCTCCGATGCAGGCAATGTTCCCGCCATTGAGTGAGGAAGAGCTGGAACGCAAGATTCAGGAACTGAAAGTGGTGGAAAATTGGCTGGTGGCCAATGTCAACATGCTACAGATGACCATCAAGACACTGGAGATGCAACGAGCGGCCTTTGCCGCAATGAAGCCTGCCGACAAGCCCAAAGGCGATACCAGCAAACCCTGATTAATCCAGGTGCCACCATGGTGGCACCCGTGCGATAAATCCGACTGCCACCAGTCGGTGGCAGATCATTTATTGGCGAGCGCCAGGGTGGTGGAAGCTGTTAAAAGCCGATCAATTTGCGCGTCCTTTTCCAGCCACAGTTCGTGTACCCACTGCTGGATAGCGGCACGGAACTGCGCATCTTCCTGGTAATCGCCCCCAACGAATTGTTGTGGAATTGGTAACGTCTGCACATCGACAATCACACGTTTCATCCTACCGCACAGAAAATCCCAAAACGATGGCGCACCTTCTGGATAGACGATGGTGACATTCAGAAAAGCCTGAAACCGATCCCCCATGGCGTTCAACGCCAAGGCAATACCACCGGCCTTGGGCTTGAGCAGGTGACGATAAGGCGATTGCTGGCGCGCATGCTTCCCTGTCGTAAAACGGGTACCCTCCAGAAAATTCATCACACTCGTAGGAATCAGCGCAAACTTCTCGCAGGCTTTGCGAGTGGTTTCCAGATCCTTGCCCCGTTGTTCTGGATATTTTTTCAAATAGGCTTCGCTGTGCCGACGCATGAATGGAAAATCCAGCGCCCACCAGGCCAGGCCCATGATCGGTACCCAGATCAATTCGTGTTTCAAAAAGAATTTGAGTAATGGAATCTTGCCGCCAAACACGTGCTGCAACACAAAGATATCAACCCAGCTTTGATGATTACTGTTCACCAGATACCAGCCACGATAATTCAAGTCACCAACGCCTTTCACATCCCAGTCCATGTGTTGGGTCAGCTTCATCCAGCCACTGTTGCCGGTGACCCAACCTTCAGCAAAGAACATCAGGATACGATCAACCACAATACGTACGGACTTGAAAGGTAGCACCAGCTTGATGATGGCAAAACTGAACAGAAAGCTGGCACAGAATAGGATATTGAAGAATAACAACAACGAAGTCAGAATCCCGATCAAGGGAGCGGGTAAAAACGAGAGCATGATTCCCCGAATATTTTCAATGTTATTTTATGAAACGATTATTACATGGGTGCTTGGGAAAAACCCAGTACCCAGTTCGGGTGTACCAGATTTCATCCATTGCGCAGCATAATATGGCATATGGCAAATGATGGCCGTGGCTGTTTGTTTTTCTACCGTTGAACCTGTTCAAAATCTGCGATGAACGGCAGCCAGCTGGGGTGAAGTACAACACACCAACCGAAATGTAGATGTGATACATGAGGATATTGAGTAGCACATACCCCTGATCACGGTTGCGTAATATGTTATTGAACAGACTCCTACTCGGATTGAGATACAGCCCCCCAATACCCTCCATGACAATACCCGGGAGCCGGTAGGGGGCCAATGACAAGCAGCGTGTATTCCACCTGTCGAGGCGCTGTACCGTCAAACCTTATTGGGTGCGGTTTTGCCGCTATTTGCCTACGGCCGATTACTGTGTAAATTTGCACCCTAGTCAAATATCATGTACTTTATAAACTGCTTAAAGTAGTTGCGTTACCTCTATGAATTTCTTTAAGAACTTTAAAAATTTCCGTAAAAAGAAGTCACAGGCAGTCCCCAATACTCGTTCGCCATTGCCGCCACAGCTGGCCGGCCTGCTACGCGAGTCCTGGTGGCTGGTGATGGTCGTGGCAGCCATTTATCTGGTATTGGTCCTGCTCTCCTACAATCCTTCCGATCCAGGCTGGTCGCACAGTGCCACCCGGCCAGAACTGCATAACCGAGGTGGTCAGGTAGGTGCCTGGGTGGCCGATGTCCTGCTATATCTGTTCGGGATGTCAGCCTGGTGGTGGGTGGTGTTTTGCGTTTCGGCCATCTGGTGGGGTTATAAACGCATCGACCGGGTCATGACGTCATCCCGCCCGGTTCTGATCATTGGCATGATCGGTTTCCTATTGTTGCTGATCGCATCCTGTGGTATCGAATCCCTGCGCCTCTATTCCATCCACGTTGCACTACCCATGGCTCCAGGCGGCTTGCTGGGCGAGGTAGTTGGCAACAAACTGCATCAGATATTTGGTTTTACCGGTGCGACCTTGGTCATGTTGGCCATGATGGCAATTGGTTTTTCGCTATACAGTGGCTTGTCCTGGCTATCCATGATGGAAAAGGTAGGTGGCCTGATCGAAGACAGTGTGATCAAAGCACGCGACAATCTGGATGCCTGGCAGGACCGTAAGATTGGTAAAGTCGCTAAGGTAGAGCGTGAAGTCAAGGTGAAGACCGAGAAGAAGAAGCTCGACGAAGCACCGCCGATTCACATCGAAGAACCGGTGCTGGAAATCCCCATCGCCAAGAAGATTGAGAAAGAGCTGGAGAAAGAGAAACAGAAGGAAATCCAGCCAATCCTGTTTGATGACCTACCCGTCCCAACCGCGTCGGGCGAATTGCCGCCTGTTTCCTTGCTGGCTCCGCCACCTCCGGCACAGGAAAGTGTGGCACACGACGTCCTGGAATATACCTCTCGCCTGATCGAACGAAAGCTGGCCGACTTCGGCGTGGAGGTGAAAATCGTCGCTGCTTATCCGGGCCCGGTCATCACACGATATGAAATTGAGCCTGCCGTAGGCGTCAAAGGGGCACAAATCGTCAACCTGATGAAAGACTTGGCACGTGCATTGGGTCTGGTCAGCATTCGAGTGGTGGAAACCATTCCGGGCAAGACATACATGGGTCTGGAACTCCCCAACCCCAAGCGGCAAACTGTGCGTTTATCCGAGCTGCTGTCATCTGAACCTTATGTTCAAAGCTCCTCGCTGCTGACTATGGTGCTGGGCAAGGATATCGCAGGTAAACCGGTGGTCGCCGATCTGGCCAAGATGCCGCATTTGTTGGTGGCCGGTACCACTGGCTCCGGTAAATCGGTCGGCGTGAATGCGATGATTTTGTCGCTTTTATATAAAGCTGCACCGCAGGACGTTCGCTTCATCATGGTCGACCCGAAGATGCTGGAATTGTCAGTGTACGAAGGTATCCCGCATTTGTTGGCACCCGTTGTCACCGATATGAAACTGGCTGCCAACGGATTGAATTGGTGCGTGGCAGAGATGGAAAAACGCTACCGCCTGATGTCAGCCATGGGAGTACGCAATATTGCCGGTTACAACCATAAACTAAAGGATGCGGAAAAAGCCGGCAAGAAGATCACCAATCCATTCAGCCTGACTCCAGATGATCCGGAGCCGTTGGAATGCTTGCCATTCATTGTGGTGGTAGTGGACGAATTCGCCGACCTGATGATGGTGGCAGGTAAAAAAATCGAAGAACTGATCGCCCGTCTGGCACAAAAGGCCCGTGCTGCTGGTATTCACCTGATTCTCGCCACTCAGCGTCCTTCTGTGGATGTGATTACCGGCCTGATCAAGGCCAACATCCCGACTCGGATGGCTTTTCAGGTATCCAGCAAGGTGGACTCCCGAACAATCCTTGACCAGATGGGAGCCGAAACGTTGCTAGGCCAAGGGGATATGCTATTTCTGCCGCCCGGAACAGGCTACCCGCAACGGGTGCATGGCGCATTTGTCGCGGATGAGGAAGTCCATAAGGTTGTGGAACATCTGAAACAGACAGGCGAGCCAAACTATGTGGAAGGCATTCTTACCGGCGAAGCGCTGGCTGGTGGCGGGGACGGAGGCGGTGCTGGTAGTGGCGGAGATGCAGATGGGGAAGCGGACCCGCTGTACGACGAAGCCGTGGCCATCGTACTGAAGACACGTCGTGCCTCCATTTCTGCGGTACAGCGGCACTTGCGCATTGGTTACAACCGTGCAGCCCGTCTGATTGAACAAATGGAAACAGCCGGTCTGGTTTCGCCAATGGAGTCGAATGGTAATCGTACCGTTCTGGCCCCCAATCGCGAAGAATAGACAAACCCGCATCCGGCTTGGTGATCTATCAAGCCGGATACCTCAAGCAGTTGCCCTTCCTGTTTCAACCGCCGCATCGCGCATCCCGATATCGTTGTAGCCACTCATCATTGCATTCCGATTTGGCAATCCATTGCCTACACTGAAATTTAGGCGCTCTAGACTTCGTACATCGCCCATGCTGTCTTTTGTAGCAGGTCAGAACACGATTCAAAGTATGTTCCGCATTTTGCATTATTCGAATTCTTGTTTGCTTCGGGAGTAAATCATGGAGCATCACTACAAAACATTGAAATTTGCCCCGGTTGATCCAGCCTCGACCTGCGTCAAGGCAGATCGCGGCTATACCGATGTCACATTGAATCATCCAGCACTGTCGGTCATGACCGATTTTCGCCATGCACCAGCGTTCGGTATCGGTGCTGGCATGCCAATCGGTACCGCATTGGAGAAGATGAAGACAGTGGGTGTACGCATGCTGATGGTGACGGATGGAGAGGGCGTGGTACATGGCATTGTGACAGCTGCGGACATTCTGGGTGAGCGAGCCATGATGGCGCTGGAGAAGACGCGCGTAAAACGCGATGAGCTAACCGTGGCCGATGTCATGCATCCAGGCGAAACCTTGTACTCGTTCCGTTTGAATGATGTGCTGAATGCCACGGTGGGAGATTTGATCCAGACCCTGCGCAGCTACGGCTTTCAACATGTATTGGTCACCACGGATGAAAACCAGCAACCGAAAATACGCGGTCTGTTTTCAGCCGCCGAAATTGCCCGGCATCTGAAACAGGATTTCGACCCGATGGTACGCGCCCACAGCTTTGCCGAGCTGGGGCGGATTCTGTTGCGCTCGCTGAAACGGGCAGCGTGAACCCGATACAACCAATCGGTGTCGACGCGATCTGAATACTCCACATCCGACTTCACATCGAACCCGATGCATTGCCGGATAGCTGCCATATGCTCCGTACAATATCCAGCATGGCGGTGATCAACAGATCACCGTCACGCTCGGCAGGCCAGATGAAATGCAGTGGCGCCGTTTTACGAACATTCCCCCACTCAATCACTTCGCCGCGCTGCAACGCTTCCAGCGCCAGCTCTTCCCGCATCAATGACATCCCGACACCCGCTTTTACCAAAGCCAGTGTGGTGCGTTCCTGATCCAGCTCAAACACTTTCTGTGGCGAGATATTGTGCTCGCGGAACAATTCATTGGTCAGTTTGTTATACGAATTGAACTGATTGATCCATACCCATGGCAGTTTGCCGACATCCTTCCAGGTGGCTGCTGCCAAGCGATCACGCCATGCCACTGGCGCAACAACGCGGAATACCAGCTCACGTACAACGATTGCATGCACGTTGACATATGGGTTCTTGCCGATAAAGAAGCCACAATCCAGCTCTTTCTTCCGTACATCATTGAGCACCACACCAGAGATGCTATGTGAGGTTTGCGCATCCAACAGCGGATACCGGCGGTGGATTTCCACCAGAATATCTGCCAGCTTCAGCAGTTCGGGGTCGGTGATGGTACCGATACGTACTTTGCCAGTCAGGTGCCCCTGCAAACCTCGGGCCATGGTGATCAGGCCACGCGCACCAGCCAGAATTACTTCGGCTTCGGGCAGCAACATCTGCCCAGCCTTGGTCAAGGTGACACCACCAGCCGATCGTTCAAACAGGCTGATGCCCATCTCTTCTTCCAGCGCCTTGATCTGTGCCGTCACGGCAGGCTGGGACAAATGCAAAATTTCTGCGGCCTGGGTCAGGTGACCTTGCTGGGCCACTGCCACAAAGGTGCGCAGCTGATAGATTTCCATCCCGCTCACTCCATCAATACTGGTCGGCATGTATCTGCCGTTGTCATGTCAGGTTTGGGGATGATCGAAGTGCAAATATCGATCATCCGCAACTGCAAATATCTGAAAACAAGGCTGAAAGCCTATGCCACACGTTACCGCAATTCACTGCAACCTTGTATCAGCATTATTGATCAGGCGAATCAAATAATGCGATTTGTCCTCAAAAAGGACAGCGCTAACAATCCATTCAGCTTGGCCATGTCGAATTTTTTCTGCGGGGCCAGGTTGGAGAGAAGATAGTCATAACAAGGAGGCTAAGATGGAAAGCACATATGCCGCAGGTGTAGCGCCCCAGGCGTCCCCCCTGTCTGGCGACGAAAAACGCGTCATCTTCGCGTCGTCGCTCGGTACGGTTTTCGAATGGTACGATTTTTATCTATATGGCTCTCTGGCGGCCATTATCAGTAAGCAGTTCTTCGCCGGGGTCAACGAGACAACCGCTTTCATCTTTGCACTGCTCGCCTTTGCTGCCGGCTTTGCAGTCCGCCCGTTCGGGGCATTGGTATTCGGCCGATTGGGTGATTTGATTGGCCGCAAATACACTTTCCTCATCACCATTCTGATCATGGGCCTCTCCACCGCTGTGGTAGGTCTGCTACCTGGCTATGCCACCATTGGCGTAGCCGCGCCGATCATCCTGATCGGACTACGCCTATTACAAGGCTTGGCACTGGGTGGCGAATATGGTGGTGCAGCCACCTATGTTGCCGAACATGCCCCACATGGCAAACGTGGCTTCTTCACCAGCTGGATTCAAACCACCGCCACGTTGGGTCTGTTCCTGTCACTGATGGTAATCTGGATCTGCCGCAACGCATTCGGCAAAGAGACCTTTGAAGCCTGGGGCTGGCGCGTACCATTCCTAGTCTCGATTCTGCTACTCATCGTGTCGGTCTACATTCGCCTTCAATTGAACGAATCCCCTGTGTTCAAGCGCATGAAGGAAGAAGGTAAAGCCTCCAAGGCTCCCATCACGGAATCTTTCGGCCGCTGGGGTAACCTGAAAGTGGTTCTGATATCACTGCTTGGTGGTACGGCAGGTCAGGCAGTGGTCTGGTATACCGGCCAGTTCTACGCCCTGTTCTTCCTGACCAAGACATTGGGGGTCGAACCAGATCGGGCTGACTTGCTGATTGCTGCCTCGCTGGCCATTGGCACGCCATTCTTTATCCTGTTCGGCACGCTGTCAGACCGGATTGGCCGCAAAGGCATCATCATGGCAGGTTGCCTGATTGCCGCTCTGACCTATTTCCCGCTGTTCAAAGCATTGACTCACTATGCCAACCCGGCACTGGAGGCTGCCATTGTCACTTCACCAGTGACGGTGACAGCCGATCCGGCAAGATGCGCCTTCCAGTTTGATCCTATTGGCAAGGCCACCTTCGAGCAGTCATGCGACATTATCAAGTCAGCCTTGGCCAAGAAAGGCATTCCCTATACCAATATCGCGGGGCAGGCAGGAAGTGTTGCCAGCGTGACCATCGGCAGCACCAAGTTGGATAGCTTCGAAGGCGACACTTTGTCCAAGGAGGAATTCAAGACACAGTCCGATGCATTCAACAAGGCCTTGGGTGATGCGCTGAAATCTGCCAATTACCCGGCAAAGGCAGATCCATCGCAAATGGATACCCCGATGGTCATCTTCATCCTGTCCTTGCTGGTGATCTATGTCACCATGGTCTATGGCCCCATTGCCGCCATGCTGGTAGAACTGTTCCCAACCCGCATTCGCTACACATCCATGTCGCTACCGTACCATATCGGTAATGGCTGGTTCGGCGGATTCCTACCCACGGTGGCATTTGCATTGGTGGCTTGGACGGGTGACATCTATTATGGTCTGTGGTATCCGATCATCATCGCTGTCGCCACGTTCATCGTTGGTTCGCTTTTGATGCCGGAGACAAAAGATCGCGATATTTATGCCAATGACTGATTTCTGAATTACATCATCACACGGGGTGCTTGGGCACCCCGTTTTGGTTTATAGTGCGGCGCTGTCATTCCCTGCTACACGCTGTTGTTATCATGAACAAAACCCTGCTTTCTGCTTTGCTTACCCTCTTGTTACTGTTGACTGCCTGCGGTACCGACAAGAACAGCCCGGTTTATCTGCGCAAACAACAGTTCAAAGAGATGCTGCGTACACGCGAGTCACTCCAAGGCATGCTCAATGGTCGCCTCAGCTACGACCCTGACACCTTTCTGAAAACCGCTCAAGCATTGGAAAACCAGTCAGCCCAGCCTTGGCAATGGTTTCATGAAATGCAGGTAGCGGATGACAGCAAGGCCAAACAAGATATCTGGCAGGAAGCACAAGCCTTCAGGGCCGCACAGGATGAATTGACCAAATCGCTGCAGGCATTAACAGTTGCCGCACAGACCAAGCCTAAAGACAAATCACAACTGACACCGACTTTGAAGGGTGTCGAGCAAGCCTGTGCCAGCTGTCACAGCCGGTTCAAGGTGGAATGAGCCAACCACGCTGTTGGCCACAATGAATGCCATTTAATCTGTTTACAGGGCCTACACATGACATCGACCATGGCAATGGCCCCGCTCCAACAAATCGTAACAATACAAGGCATACCTTCTGGGGGAGCGGGCTAACCCAAGCCACCATCTGCCAACTTCTGCAGATTATCGATAATCGCTTGTGCAGTATCACGATTGCCATTGGCCATCACGTGAAACAAATGCTGCAGTACCACCGCAGCGAAGTATTCATGAGGTGGTCGATGCGGTAACGCATCCAACAAATTATGGCTATCCAGCTCTCGGTAAATATCTTCAACACAATGATCAATCGCACGCTCCACATTATCGATCATTTGCGTTTCATGCTCTTGCATCACTTCAAAGATCAAGGCTTCCTGTGCTTCGGTCAATGCAGTGGGTATTGGAGTAGGTTGCTCGCTCATTACTCGTAAATCTTTCCGCAATACAAAAATACGGCAAAACGCTTCCAGGGCGATGCTTCCGACAAGCCCTGGCTGGCGCCCATGTTAGTGGTACTCGCCCAGCGTAACGCCGCTTCAAGAAAATCCTCGATAGTATGATTCTGCCAATCGCAGGCGGTATGTTGCCCTGCCATGACACGATCCTGCTGCAATGCACGGACAAAAGCCAGAAAGGTGGTAACGTCAGTTACCAATTGCAGCTGCTCATGCAGATCCATTGCTGCATCCATTTATCTATGGCCTATTTTGGTTGAAGGAACAAGGCTTGCTGTGCTGGCAGGCTGATTTCACATTGCCTGGACACCTTTGGTGTTTTCATGCTGGGTAATGCCAATGCCACTTTCCACTGCTGGCAGGCTTCCATCGGTAATCTAGTTTTGATTGGACGGGCGGCATAATTCAGCAGCACCAACATGCGGGAATCCCCATGCTGACGCTGGAAAACGAATACTGGCTCATGCGCCTTGCTCAACAAAGTAAAGTTGCCATGAGATAAAGCCGGCACCGTTGAGCGCAATGTGATCAGTTGCCGATAGCGGTTCAACAGCGAATCGGGCTGTTTGTCTTCATTGGCTACGTGATGGGTGGAGTGATTCTCCACCAGCGGGCGGAATGGCTTGCCGGTAGTAAACCCCGCGTTAGCCTCGCCACTCCAGCTCATTGGACCGCGCAGTTCCTGATCGTGATGTTCGACCGGGGTTGCAGCAGACAGGCCAATCTCTTCCCCGTAGTAAAGGAACGGGATGCCCGGCAGACTCAACAAAGTGGCAGCGGCCAGGCTGTAACCCGGCATATCATCGCGAAACTGCTGAAACAGTCGATTACCCGCAAATGCATCATGGTTCGATAACAACGTCCCCATCCTGTCGATGGGTAGCGTTTGTAACATGTAAGGCACATCTGGCATCAAACGACCCATTTTCACGCTTTTGATCAGATGCTTCTGCAAACCGAAAGCAAACGCGCTACCACAAGACTCGTCCACAGAGAAAACTCCTGGGTCTCCTGGTGCCTCACACACCATGTAACGCTTGCCATACTGCTGCAGCAAGGTGTGGATCTGCCCCATGACCCGATGGTTTTCTGGTTGGTTCTCCCATGCAACCGAACTATTTTCCACCAATGTTCCGACTGCATCGAACCGGAAGCCATCCACACCGCGATTCAGCCAGAATTTCAAGTTGTTGAGGTGGAAATCCACCACCGCCGGGTTGCGCAGGTTGAAATCAGGCAGGCTGGCACCAAAAGCCCCGTAGTAAAAGCCTTTGTCCGATTCATACCACGGATCGCCTCCAAAGGCAGTCCAGCCTGTGGGTTTCTCTTGCTGCCATACATACCAGTCGCGATAGGGCGAATCCGTACTGATGCTGGCCAACCCAAACAGCGGGTGTTCAATGGAACTGTGATTGATGACGTAATCGATAATGACGCCGATACCACGCTGATGAGCAGCCGCCAGCAAGCGGTCGAAATCAGCCAAAGTGCCATAGTCGCGCTCAATGTTGCGGTAATTGACCACCGTATAGCCGTGATCATTGTCACTGGAGCGAAACACCGGCATCAGCCAGATCCCTGTCACCCCCAACGACTTCAGGTAATCCAATCGGGAGATCAGACCATTCAAGTCGCCGATGCCATCTCCATCGGAATCCTGATAGGCCCGCACCAGAATTTCCATGAAAACACCACGGCGATGCCAATCGGCCGGTAGTCCACTGTCTTTGGCTTCAATCGCGACCGGCCCCATATCCGGCAGCCCGGGGCTGGCCATGACTTGGCATGCAAACAGGCTGGCGGCAGCAAACAAGGTGGCGGCAAGTCGGGAAATCATGAGGGCTCCTGGATGACCAATCAGATGGCATACCCATATCTAACCCTAAGCAGAACAAAATTTCCTGGCATTTTGTGCGATTCCAGTATTAACCCCTCATTACGGGGCGTGTCGGATCGCTACACCATTCACTCCACGAACCAGGATACAATTTGGCCCCATGTAATCCAGCCAGCTCCATGGCCAGCAAATTATGGCAGGCTGTCACACCCGATCCACACTGGGAGACAACGGTCAGTGGAGAACGATCACCGATCAATGCCTTGAACTCGTGATGCAGCTCCGCCGGTGATTTGAATGTACCGCTGATAGACAGATTGTGCTGGAAGAAACGGCTGACAGCGCCAGGAATATGCCCGGCTACTGGGTCGATCGTCTCATTTTCACCACGATAGCGGTCTGGGCTGCGGGCATCGATTACCAACATCGCATCGCGGTCATCCAGATGCTGCATGACATAATCGGCCGATACCCTTAAAGAGTCCTGCTGAAAACCATGGTGATCTGATTCCGCATAATGAGGAAGCTCTTGTGTCACCAAGCGGTGTTCGGCCAGCCATTTCTGCCATCCCCCATCCAGCACTGCGCAGTTGTAAAGGCCAATCCAACGCATCATCCACCACATCCTTGCCGCATATGGCCCACCCGCATCGTCATATGCAACCAGTGTCTTGTCTGGCGTAACGCCTAGCTTGCGTAACAATTTGCCAAACTCGGCTGGTGTTGGCAGGGGGTGTCGACCATTGTTACCGGTTTTAGGACCCGACAGATCATGGTCCAGATGTAGAAACCGAGCCCCTGGAATATGCGAGGAAATATAGGCCCGCTTCCCTGCTTCCGGGTCAGCTAAATTGTGACGGACATCCAGAATCACCAAATTTGGGGAGCGTAAATGTGCGCCAAGCCATTCAGTGGAAACCAATAATTGTTTTTCCATACAATAACCCCTTGTTTAACATTGTTATTTCAACATTACAGGCCACGTATAATAAGAAGCTGGTCCCCCGATGGCAGTCTTCTTTCATGACCCATACGCTTGATAACCTGAATTTCACCAATCGTTTTGCACGCCTGCCCGATGTATTTTATACACGCCTCGCGCCTACACCGCTACCAGCGCCCTACCCGGTGGCATTCAGCCAAGCTGCTGCAACATTGATCGACTTGTCGGCCAAACAGTTTCACGACCCACAATTTGCAGATTATCTGGCTGGCAACTTACCCCTACCAGGACAAGACACGCTGGCAGCACTGTATGCGGGCCATCAATTTGGCCACTATGTGTCACAGCTGGGCGACGGTCGGGCCATTTGGCTCGGCGAAGTACAGAATGCCCAAGGTGACTATTGGGAATTGCAGCTCAAAGGCGCAGGTGAAACACCTTATTCCAGAATGGGGGATGGCCGCGCGGTATTGCGGTCCTCCATTCGCGAATTCTTGTGCTCGGAAGCGATGTATGGCCTTGGTATACCCACCACCCGTGCATTGAGTATTGTCGGGTCAGATGAACCGGTCTATCGTGAAACACCGGAAACCGCAGCGGTCATATTGCGGATGAGCCCTAGCTTCATTCGTTTCGGCAGCTTCGAAGTGTTCTTTTATCGCAATCAGCATGATCAGATAAAGCAACTGGCTGATTTTGTGATCCATCACTACTACCCTGCTTGTAAAGAGGCCCCCAATCCCTATCAGGCATTTCTGGAAGCCGTCATTGCCCGCACGGCAGACTTGATGGCCGATTGGCAGGCGGTAGGCTTCTGCCATGGTGTAATGAACACCGATAACATGTCGATTTTAGGTCTGACGCTGGACTATGGTCCATTTGGATTCCTGGATGCATTTGATGCCGGCCATATCTGCAATCATTCGGATCACAGCGGCCGTTACGCCTATGACCAGCAACCTGCTGTTGCGTTATGGAATCTACATTGTCTTGCCCAGGCAATGATCACATTACTGGATCGTGACGAAGCGATAGAGGCGTTGCGCCAGTTTCAGCCACACTACGAAACCGCCTATCTGGAGCGTATGGGTCGGAAGCTGGGCCTGGATACTTGGCGAGACGAGGATGACGCACTACTGGTTGACCTGCTCAATCTGATGCAAACCCATCAGATTGACTACACCATCTTCTTCCGTAAATTGTGTGAATTTGATCCTGTAGCCACACGGCACCCCATTCGTGATGAATGCCTGGATCGTGATGCAATCGATGCATGGCTTGCTCGCTATGCAGCACGTCTGCTGCAAACCAGTCAGGCAACAGCGGATCGGCAGGCCCAGATGCGCCGAGTCAATCCCAAGTATGTGCTACGAAACCATTTGGCTGAAATCGCCATTCAAGCTGCCACACGCGATCGCGACTATAGTGAAATTGATCGCCTGCTGAATATCCTCATCGCCCCCTATGACGAACATCCGGGCTTCGAACATTACGCTGACTACCCACCACCTTGGGCACAAACACTGAGTGTCAGCTGTTCCTCTTGATCTGCTCATCCCCGCAGACTGCCTTTACCCTATAAGCAGTCTGTTTTTTGATGCCGTCAAACGGACATCTTCCATATGCATCATGGGCTTGCACTTCCCTGAAAAAATGCCCTGAAACAGTGCGCCAGAGCCAGGCATTCGCCCATACACATTCGTCAATAGCATGATTTATTTGAAAAAATTCTGTGGCATGGATAGTGCTTTGCTATAACAAGAAAAGCGCTGTTTTTTCGCATCAGACGATTTTCACCCAGCGCTTCCAAAACAAACGAATTGTGCATGCCACGGCCGACCAACAAGGCGATGCACAACACCACCGGAGGCTTTATGAGACTTGCCATTACGCATGAGGCTGTATTCAGACATGATACGACGGTGCATCACAGCATCCAGCATTTGCGCCTGACACCACACAGCAGCTTGCTGCGCCGGGTTGTAGACTGGCAACTGGAATTACCGGTGCCAGCCTACAAGAGTATTGATCCTTACGGTAATGTGCTGCACGTCATGACGCTCGACTACCCACATCGCGAAGTCAGGGTCAAAGCGCACGGTGTTGTTGAAACCGCGCCGGAATTTGACACCCGGATCGATAAGCTCCCACCACTGTTTTTTCTTCGGCAAACCGAACTGACTGCACCAGATCTCGCATTACGGGAGTTTGCGGACAATCATCGTCATGATGCAATGACATTGCGTCGCCTGGGGCGTTTAATGGCTGCCATTCGCGATCGGCTTCAATTGGTTGATGACGAGACCGAACCAGCTACCTCCGCGGCACATACCTTTGCGACCGGTGAAGGTACCAGCGGACATTTGACGCAGGTCTTTCTATCCTGCGCACGCTATCTGGGTGCACCCGCACGTTATGTCAGCGGTTATCTCTATTCGCTTGGAGAGCCGACACAGCAAGTCAGTCTGCATGCATGGGCAGAAACCTGGTGTGAAGGCGATTGGCACATATTTGATGTGGCCAATGCGGCCAACAATTTGCCGCACCATCTGAAGCTGGCGATCGGCCTGGACTTTCTGGACGCTTGCCCGATTCATGATGTCCGTAATAGAAAAACCGAAGACGAAATGGACAATGAGGAATGGGAATGGATGGATGAAATGGAATGAGCTGATCGCTTTTCCAAATAACAATGGGCGCCACGGCGCCCATTGTTATTGAGATGCAAACCATTTAACTACGAGCGTACAACATCTTCGCTCCACCACCACGCTCCAGCCAAGCCTTGATCCGGTTCGCATCTGCAAGCCGCGTATACTTACCAGCCGAATCAAGCAGAACAATGACCAATGGGGTATTGGAGATGGTGGCCTGCATCACTAGACACTTCCCAGCTTCATTCAAGAACCCGGTTTTTGATAAGCCAATCTGCCAGTCATCTTCTTTCACCAACGCATTGGTGTTGTTGTAAGCCAACCGGCGACCAGATGGCAGAAACACTTCATATTCCGGGGTGGTGGAATAACGCCGGATCTCCGGGTAATCATAAGCCGCCTGTACCATCATCACCAAGTCTGCAGCCGATGCCACATTCCCGCCGTTCAATCCGGTGGAATCGTAAAACGTCGCATGTTTCATGCCAACCGACAACGCCTTTGCATTCATCTTGCTGACAAATGCGTGTGTTCCACCTGGGTAACTGCGAGCCAATGCCGCCGCCGCACGATTTTCTGAAGACATCAGAGCCAACAGCAGCAACTCAGCACGCGTAAGTGTGGTGCCAACCTGTAAGCGCGAACCGGTATTACGCAACTTGTCTATGTCTTCATCGCTGATGGTCACCAATTCGTCCATTGGTAATTTGGCATCCAATGTGACCATTGCGGTCATTAATTTGGTAATGGAAGCAATAGGCATCGGCGCCTGATTATTTTTCGAGAACAACACTTCACCATTGTTCTCGTTGAACACCACTGCAGAGTTGGAAGCGAGCTGCAACGACTCAGGTACGATATCGTCTGCTTGCAGCTTGTATTTGAACGGTTCATGTGCAACGACCCGCTTGAATGCGCTCCGACTTGCCAAGCTCGCATGGCGAGTCGCGCCCTTACGGCTGGTCTTGGCCGAATACTGCGCCTTACGCTGGGATTTTTTGCTCAGCTTCTTACTAATGGCGGCTTTACGGGCAAGCACTTTCATGCTCTTAGCCGACTTTGTAGACGTTTGTGCCTGTTTGGACTGCGACTTGGGTGCAGCAAATGCTACATCCGGCATGGCCAGCGAGAACGCCAACATGGCGGAGATCCAGGCAGTGGTTCGTTTCAGCATCTCGTTATCTCTCGAAGCGTGATGTTATTCTGCGTGCCGTTTACCCGAACATCTGCCGGAGCACCCATAGGGCGCCATTGCTGGCAAAGCAAAGGTCGCACTGTCAATATAGTCGAATTCTAATACAGCAAACAAAAAAACGTAAACCAATTCAATAGCTAGCGCTGAAATTTAAAGGTCAGCATTAACTTTTGTCACATGCCATTCATCCGATAATAACGGCCACGATTCAAAAAGGTTTACATCAACCCCTTACCACTGGCGATCTCGATTGGCAGCAACACCCACATCCGGCCACGTTGCTTCATCTTGCCAGCCTGCTGGCCTGCTTCCTTGCCAAATCCCCAGAAAAAATCAGCCCGGACTGCACCACGAATGGCACCGCCCGTATCCTGTGCCTGCATCAATCGGTTCAAAGGCCGATCGGTATTTGGCCAGGTAGTCGATAAAAAGACCGGTACACCCAATGGAATGAATTTGGGATCAACTGCGATACTAGCTGTATCAGTCAATGGCACACCCAATGCGCCTTGCGGGCCACCTTCTTTATTAGGTGTGACACGGAAAAACACATAACTAGGGTTGGAATTCAAAATCTCATCCAACTTGTCTGGGTTCTGTTGAGCCCATGCCTGAATCGCCTGCATTGAAGCTTGCCCAGGTTGCAGCTCACCATGATCGATCAAGGTTCTACCAATCGCACGATATGGAAAACCATTCTGATCAGCATAGTTGACGCGCATCATCTTGCCACTGGGCAGCTTGATGCGGCCTGAACCTTGTATTTGCAAAAAAAAGGCCTCAACGGCATCGTCTACCCAGGCGATTTCCTTACCGTGTAAACGTGCTCGCCCATTTTCAATCTGTTCTCGTGAGTAATATGGCACCACTTTGCGGCCTTCGATGCGGCCACGTAAGCGCATGCCCTTCAATTCGGGATAGACTTCGCTCAGATCGATCACCATCAAGTCATCCGGTACGCCATATAGCGGAAACTGATATTTGCCTGCCTTCACCTCACTACCATTCAACAAGGGCTCATAGTAGCCAGTGATCAAACCTTCCGTCCCCCCATCCGCGTTGGCAACACGCATAGGTACGAATCGGCTTTCATAAAAACGCCGCATGGCCGGACCATCACGCCGATCCACCAATTTGGCTGCCTCACACACCTCGGCCCATCCGGCACGTTTACTGATTGCCCGACAGGATTGCATGAATGCCTCAAAACTGGGTGCCAGGAAGTCCCCCGGCCAACCCGCCATATCATTCCAACTGACACGCTGCAATGTTGGAGTCGGCGTAGTGGGTTCCGGTTTTGTTTCGGGTTTTGGCTCAATTTGTGGACAGGGGCAAAGTGGTTGCGTCTGGGTTTGTGGCAAGGAAGCCGGTGGTATTGGGGGCAACGCCTTATCAGGTCGTTGTACAGGCTCTACTGCCGCACACCCGACCAAGCCAACCACAACCATCGTCATCCACCACCTGCGCCACATACTCACTCCACCCTTGTATTGAAGAAAACGTCTGATTCGAACTTTGTTGGATCACTGCATGTCGATCCAATCCCGCGCCAATCGATGGAAACTTGCATTTCACATAAGTTCCAAAATATGGCGGCTTTCAACCTCAACCATGCACACCAGTAGAAGTTGCCATACGCCAATTTATTGCGTAGTTCAAAACAAACACGCCGCTCAAGAGCGGCGTGTCGTGATGATGGATGCCAGCGGGGACTGAGTTTACATCGAAATACTGCCGCTGACCTCGATCGCAGCACCGTTAATGTAACTTGCTTCATCCGATGCCAGGAAAGCATAGACGTTGGCGATTTCTTCGGGCTTGCCTAAACGACGCAACGCAACACGTTCTTCCATCGCCGCAATGACCTTTTCCGGCATGGAACTGAGAATGCTGGTAGCGATGAAACCTGGACACACTGCATTCACTCGTACACCTTTTGGTCCCAACTCTTTCGCCCAGGTTTTGGTAAAACCAATCACACCGAATTTTGCTGCAGCATAATTGGTCTGGCCAAAATTGCCATACAATCCCACTACCGACGATGCATTCAGGATGACACCATTTCCCTGTTCCACCAGAATGTCCACCACCGCACGTGCACAGTTATAGACACCTTTCAGATTGATGTCGATGACACGATCAAACTGTTCATCCGTCATCTTTTGCAGGCGGGCATCTGCCACGATACCTGCATTGTTCACCAAGGTGTCGACACGACCATGTTTCTCCTTCACTGCAGCCACCATGTCGGCAATCTGTTGACGATCAGTCACGTTGACCACATGCCCTTCAGCCTTACCACCTGCAGCACGGATCTCCTCAACCACGCCTGCAACCGCATCCAGATTCAGATCGCATACGATCACTGTCGCCCCTTCTGCGGCAAACTTCAACGCGGTGGCTTTACCAATGCCATTGGCTGCACCGGTAATGATCGAAATTTTCCCATTGAGTCTCATTGTATTCTTCCCTCAAAAAGCCGTTCCACACTGGCGCGCACCACAAAAACTGCATCAGTGGCACCGTTGGGAATCCACTGACCCGGGCATCGACGCCTCCAGTCATCTTGCTGCATTGCAGCTATTTGGCATGGCGCAAAGCAGCGCTATGGTGGTCGGCTACGCTGACGCGAGTCGGGTATTGTTATGTGCTGAGTATTCTGCTTTGCGATGTACTACCGTTCTTGGCAGCACGGCACCGGTTCGTGATTATTTTTCCGGGTCATGCATTCTGGATAGTAGCTTTTGAATTATATCGCAATGCAAAATAAACCCCTACACAATATCCGAACATACAAATAGGAAAAGGCCGCGAACGCGGCCTTTTTTCACTGCTTGCAATGCAATATCAGGTGCAATGCCTCATTTGAGTTTTACTCAATACCCTGACTGGATAGATATTCTTCATATCCACCTGTGTAATGAACGAAGTTGCCATCACCTTTGAGTTCCAGCACCTGCGTTGCCAGTGACGACACGAACTGACGGTCATGCGATACGAAAATCAACGTACCCTTGTACATATCCAGTGCCAAGTTCAGCGATTCAATGGACTCCATATCCATGTGGTTGGTCGGCTCATCCATCACCAAAACATTGGTGCGTTCCAGCATCAATTTACCGTATAACATGCGGCCCTTCTCCCCACCGGACAACACCCGCACACATTTCTTCACATCATCGCCAGAGAACAACAAACGGCCCAGAATACCGCGAATAACCTGATCATCGTCACCAGATTGCCCCCATTGCTTCATCCAATCGAATACATTGAGGTCCGTATCGAAATCAGCTGCGTGATCTTGTGCAAAATAACCGATTTGTGCCTTTTCCGCCCATTTGACCATTCCGTGCTTAGGCGCCAGTTCACCGACCAAGGTACGAACGAAGGTCGTCTTACCCACGCCGTTCCCACCGATGACAGCCAGCTTCTGACCGGCTTCCAGAATCAGGTTCAGATTGTTGAACAGCACAGTGTCAAAGCCATTGCTGACACTATCCATTTCAAAAGCCTGACGATGTAACTTCTGCTTGTCTTCCAGCTCGAAACGAATGAAGGGGTTTTGTCGACTTGAGGGCTTCACCTCCACCATTTCAGACTTGATCTTGTCCGCCAGCTTCAAACGCGACGTCGCTTGACGTGCCTTGGACTTGTTAGCCGCAAAACGGGCCGCAAATGCATTCAGCTCAGCAATTCGTTCCTTGGCGCGGGCATTAGCGGAAACCTGCCGATCGCGTGCTTGCATGCTCGCTTCCATATAATCGTCGTAGTTACCCGGGTAGACACGGATCGTGTTGTAGTCCAGATCCGCAATGTGGGTACACACTTCGTTCAGGAAGTGACGATCGTGTGAGATGATGACAATTGTCGACTCACGCTCGTTTAACACGTGCTCCAGCCAGCGAATAGTATTGATATCCAGGTTGTTGGTCGGCTCATCCAGCAAAAGTACGTCTGGATTGGAGAACAAGGCCTGTGCAAGCAATACACGTAACTTCCAGCCAGGTGCGACTTCACTCATCGGACCAAAGTGCTGTTCAACCGGAATGCCAGCCCCGAGCAATAAACTGCCGGCACGTGCCTCCGCATCGTAACCGCCCATTTCACCAAACTTCACTTCCAGTTCGGCGGCACGCATGTAGTCTTCTTCTGTTGCATCAGGATTGGCGTAGATCGCGTCCTTTTCTTGCATGGTGCTCCAGAGTTCGTCATGGCCTTGCAATACCACATCAATCACACGCTGATCCTCATAGGCAAATTGATCCTGCTTCAACTTGCCCAAACGCACGCCCGGGTCCAGCGACACGTTGCCAGCGGTCGATTCCAGATCGCCCCCCATGATCTTCATGAAAGTCGATTTGCCGCAGCCATTGGCACCGATCAAACCATAGCGGTTACCGTCGCCAAATTTGATGGATACGTTTTCGAACAGCGGCTTCGCGCCAAATTGCATGGTAATGTTGGAGGTGGTGATCACGTCGTTTAACCTGTTCCTGTATTATTCGGCAGCCCTAGCACGGCCGCCAGCATTTACGCAAACTACTGATTTTACCATAGCATTCCGCTAACTTCCGCCCTTGACTCCCGTATCAGATCAATGCCCGCGCATACTCCACGCTCAAGCATGAATCGGGTAAACTACCTCTTTTTGTGTAACCGGTAGGATCAACCATGCTTAAAGGTAGTTTGGTCGCCATCGTCACCCCGATGCTTGAGGACGGCAGCCTGGATTTTGACGGCTTGCGGCGCTTGATCGACTTTCATGTCGAACAAGGCAGTGACGGCCTGGTCGTCGTCGGTACCACTGGAGAATCACCCACGGTCTCGGTCGAAGAGCATGTCGAGCTGATCCGCGTCACCGTTGAACACACTGCCGGACGCCTGCCGGTAATCGCGGGTACTGGTGCCAACTCTACTCGCGAAGCCATTGAACTCGCCAGTGAAGCCAAGCGCGTCGGCGCAAATATGTCCTTGTCTGTTGTCCCCTACTACAACAGACCAACACAAGAAGGCCTTTATCTGCATTTCAAAACCATTGCCGAAGCGGTGGATATCCCAGTCATTCTGTACAACGTGCCTGGCCGGACAGTTGCTGACATGAACAACGACACCACGCTACGTCTGGCACAAATTCCAAATATTGTCGGTATTAAAGATGCTACCGGCAATCTGGAGCGCTGTACTGATCTGGTCAAACGTGCCCCTACCAATTTCGCCCTGTATACCGGCGACGATGGTACGGCATTGGCCTTCATGTTGCTGGGTGGCCATGGTGTCATTACCGTTACTGGCAATGTCGCTCCCAAATTGATGCATGAGCTTTGCGAAAAAGCACTGGCAGGTGATATTGCCGGTGCCCGCACCATCAATGATCGCCTACAAGGGTTACACAAGCATTTGTTTGTTGAAGCCAACCCAATCCCGGTCAAGTGGGCAGCACAGCAGATGGGGCTGATCAAAAGTGGTATCCGCCTGCCGTTGACGCCTTTATCGACCAGCAACCATCAAGTTGTCAAACAGGCGTTACGAGATGCAGGTATTGAACTTTAACGGGTAACAGGCATCATCCATCAACGTAACATGTAATTCAGCAGCGTTCTGTAAAATGTCTGACGATAAGGCTGTAGATATTGCCTGCATACACAGGGGAAGCGAGTATCACCGCAAGCAGCCTTGATCAGATGTTTTGCCAATGATTTCGCAGAAATTCAAGGAAATGGCATGAAGACAACACAGCTGGCCGCCAGCCTCACTGCGGCTTGCCTCATTGCAGCCTGCAGCACACCGATCGAGACCAAGAAGATCGATTACCGCAACCCAAACAACGAGAATAACGCTACTCGATCATTGGAAGTACCGCCGGATTTGACCTCCGTGCAATCAGACAATACCTATTCGATTCCACAGGCCGCCAGTTCGACCAGTGGTAGTACCCCAGCCAATACGGTAGCAAATTCGAACGCTACTGCTGTATTGCCGGATTCGAATGACGCACGTATCGAACGTCAGGGAAATCAACGATGGCTGGTAATCAACCGCCCAGCAGATCAAGTCTGGAAGGAGGTTCAGGAATTCTGGAAAAACCAGGGCTTTACTGTTGCAGCAGAAAACCCCGCAACCGGTATTCTGGAAACAGACTGGCAGGAAAATCGCGCCAAATTGCCGCAAGACATTATCCGCCGAACAATCGGCAAGGTACTGGATGGCCTGTATTCCACCGGTGAGCGTGACAAGTTTCGCACACGACTGGAAAAGGGCGCCCAAGCAGGTACAACAGAGGTGTACATTACCCATCGCGGCATGATCGAAGTTTTTGAAAATGCAGCCAAGGATCGCACCATCTGGCAACCCCGAGCAGCCGATCCCGAACTCGAAACTGAAATGCTGACATTGCTACAGCAACGCTTTACAAGCGTACCTACGGGCACAGACAAGGCAGTATCGGCAACAACTAAGGCAATAGTGCCAACGACAACGGAGGCCACGACGAAGCCTGCCAATGCAATGCTGGTAGCAGACAATCTGATTGTCTTGGACAGCTTTGATCGTGCATGGCGGCGGATTGGCCTAGGACTGGATCGTAGTGGTTTTACCGTAATCGACCGTGATCGACTGCACGGCATTTATTACATCCGATATGCAGACCCAGATGCCAAACGCAAAAGCAGTGGGTGGACATCAATCTTTTCAAGCGACAAGGGAACACAAGCGGAAGACTATCGCCTTGAAGTCACCGAAGCTGGTAGCAAATCGGCTATTCGCGTGCTAGATAAAAATGGCAAGGAAGACCGCTCCGAAACGGCACGGCGCATTCTGCAGCTATTGGTTGAGCAACTCAAATAATGATTCGCTTTGCCTCGCTGGGCAGCGGTAGCGAAGGCAATGCCCTGATCATCGAACGCAATCGAACCCGCCTTCTACTGGATTGTGGGTTCGGTTTGCGTGATATAACCACTAGACTCGCCCGCTCAGGCTTGTCCCCAGCTGATATCTCCGCCATCGTCATCACACACGAACATTCAGATCACATGAACGGTATCGCACCGTTGGCCAGGCGATTCCAGATCCCCGTTTATGCAAGCTTTGGCACATTCAGCGCTGCCGCAAAGATGGCACAAGCTCTCCCGTCACTCCGACCGTATGACAGTCATGACACCTTTGAGATCGGTGATTTACAAATCATGCCCTTCCCTGTCCCGCATGATGCACGGGAGCCCACTCAACATGTTTTCAGCGATGGCCAATATCGCCTCGGCGTACTGACTGATGTCGGCCATATCACACCACTGATCGAAACCACACTTTCTGGATGTCACGCCCTGGTTCTGGAATGCAACCATGATCTATCCATGCTATCAAATGGTCCTTATCCTTACCCTCTCAAACAGCGGGTAGCCGGAAAATTTGGGCATCTGAGCAATGAACAAGCTGCAACGCTCCTGCAGACGATTGATACACGCCCACTGCAACATATTCTGGCAGCACACTTGAGCAAAACGAACAATCATTCCATGCTTGCAGCAACAGCGCTGGCCTCTGCTCTGGATTGCTCTACAGACTGGATAGGAATCGCCACTCAAGACACAGGGTTCGACTGGCGGCAGATTGGATAAACGGCGCTCACGTCAGTAATTTTGGCGCCATTGATGTGTCATGACAGGGATGGAATCAGACCGTGACCGTTCAAGGTAGCAAAAAACTAAAAGGGACACATCGCACCCAAAATCAACTGAGGCATCGGCTCGTACTTCCCCACACAACCAAAACAAAAGCCGACCATTACTGATCGGCTTTTCTTGCTCGGCAAGAGAAGTAAGATTACTTCTTCTCTTCAGCAGGAGCAGCGGGTGCAGCAGCAGCGTCAGCAGCAGGTGCGGCCGGTGCAGCAGCAGCATCAGCCGGAGCGGCCGGTGCAGCAGCAGCATCAGCAGCAGGTGCGGCCGGTGCAGCAGCGTCAGCAGCAGGTGCGGGTGCAGCAGCAGGTGCTTCAGCAGCAGGCGCGGTAGCAGCAGCGTCAGCAGCAGGAGCTTCTTCTTTTTTACCGCAGGCGGTCAGAGCAACAGCCAGCAGAGCAGCAGCGAGGAGCGAGTGTTTCATTTATTTTTACCCTTAACAAAGTTAAGCAAGTCAAACAATTAAAACCTGCCGTACTTTTAACCGGCGGTCTTAGTTTTAGTCGTATTCGATCATGGGCCGACCGACTGCGTGATTCTAGCAGGTTTTTTCAAAATATCCAGCGATATTGCATAGGAATGTGCTATTGCAATATACAAGAAAACCCAATAGGAACGTGGCTTAACCAACTATGAACCGAGCTGCAGATATCCACATTGGTACCAGTCATAAAGTAGCTCGCACAAACTGTCGGAAAACGATGTCACATTCAGTTTCCGTTCATTTGCAAGCTGCTTCAGCATTCCTTCATCTTCGGACTCGAAACAAACATTTTCCCCATTCAGGAATAAAGAATTTCCGCAATACAACATCTGCGACTTCAGATCCAGCACAACCCCGTGTGTACCCAGCACAGCCACGAACTCGTCATAATCAACAGGATCATCTGGCACATCAAAAATAACATGTGACTTCGGCTCGGACAAATAGCCCCCCAGAAAACCACTTACCGTATCCCGATTCCATTGAATTTGCCGCAACATTGTCATCATACGATCAATCATTACCGAGCTGATTCGAGCCGGATCATGCTGGCAGATCAAATCCGGATCACCATACATTCCATCCAAGACCAATTGATCTTGAAGATAAGTCAAAAACTGCATCGATAACTCTTGTGCACTAGGTGCTCGAAAACCAATCGAATATGTCATTCCAGGCTCAAGTGCTACCCCGTTATGGGCGTATTGAGGTGGTAGGTAAAGCATATCCCCCGGCTCCAATAGCCATTCTTGCTCTGGCTCAAAGTGCTTAAGAATGCGTAATGGCGCATCTTCAATAAAAGATTGGTCCGATTGCGCACTAATCTGCCACTGCTTACGTCCACCAGCCTGCAAGAGAAATACATCATAGGAATCAAAATGTGGCCCCACCCCCCCGCCTGCAGTCGCATAGCTCACCATAAGATCATCCAATCTGGCGTAAGGGATAAAATTGAAGCGATAGAACAACTCAGCAGCATCTGGCAAAAAGTGGTTGAGATTACTCACTAACAAGCTCCAGTTCCCTTGCTGCCAATATTTGAGCTGACGCTTGTCAAATGGTCCATGCCCCAATTGCCACATACCTTTATCGTGACGGACGATGCGTGATACAGCATCCTCCCGACACGCGAGTTCATCCAGCCCCGCCGGATCAATCATTCCAGCAAACGCCGGTACAGCCTGCCTAACAAGAAGAGGCTTCTTTTGCCAATATTCGGCAAGAAATTGCTCGGCACTCAAGCCACCCAACAGTTGCATCAATACTGACTCCATCATTAATAATTGACTGTAATTCTATCATTGGGCGGTTTGTCATTTTGAACTCAACCTTACTCGGGCGGACATTGCCGCCTATCGAAATAACCTGCTATCCTGCTGATACCACACATGAATCCACATAATTTCCGCTCCTGCAACTTGCCCGCCTGTCTCGAAAGGCGGCATACAAGGTAACGTTGTGGTTTACAATGGCACAAACTTCGCCCCGCTGCCTTCTGGTATCGGTTCGCGTAGCCCTATTTTTTCTGCAAGGAATCCCTTCATGCAAATTACCAAAGATACTGTCGTTTCATTGCATTACGAAATGTACGACAGTGAGAACCAGCTTGTTGACAAGACCGAAGAACCGATCAGCTATCTGCATGGCGGGTATGACAACATTATTCCCAAGCTTGAAGAAGCGCTGCATGGAAAGTCAGTTGGCGACAAACTGGATGTCCCTATGGAGCCGGATGACGCTTTTGGCGAATATGATCCCACACTGGTTCGCATGGAGTCTGCCGATGCATTCCCAGAAGAAGTGCAAGTTGGCATGATGTTTGAATCAGATGACGCAGAAACCGGCGAAACCATTCTGTTCCGCGTGACGGATATTGCTGATGGCAAGGTGGTGGTAGATGGTAACCACCCACTGGCTGGCAAACGTGTTCTATTCAAATGTACAGTGACAGAAGTACGCACCGCTTCCAAGGAAGAAATCTCTCACGGCCATGCACATGGCCCACATGGTCATCATCACTGATACCGGATTTTCTTGCCCCAAAGGCCAGCATTGCTGGCCTTTTTCATTGGGATGACATTACTGTCTACATCAATGATCTACGTTGGTGCGGCAGAGAAAAATACAATGGGCCCACCGCTGGTCAAACCAAGGTTGAAAGATGGCGGCACAGCCACGAGCATTGCTGTCGTTTCAGGATCTGAACGATGCTCATAACGCTGTTGTACTGCAACCTCTTCGGTGCGAATGATTTCGTGAAGCACCTCAATCTCCTTTAAACCTTTAAGCAGCTTTGGATTCGAAGCAAATAACAGCGCAATCGTGTCACACTGGGGATGCATGCCCACCACCTCAACCCGCCCATCTTCGGCAGTGCGCAAATTGACCGCTGGTGGAATACCGACATCCGCTTCGGCCAGTTGCTCAGCAGCATATGCACCATATGTCTGCAAGGCCATTGCCGCCTTTTGCCGAACATCATGTAAACATAAGTGCCCTCGCTTGATATCGCCCAATAATCTAATCACGCCCTCAATGGCCGCAGCTTCGGTCAATGTAGCGCTATTGTCGCAACCCATCTTTACCCCCGAGCTTATTCAAATGTCATTCAAAGTACAACCAAGCTTGAAGCATAGATCATGAATTGAGCAATTGCTTGAGCTGATACAACACCTCAAGTGCTTGCCGAGGCGTCATTTCGTCAGGGTTGACGGCAGCCAACGCATCCACAACTGGTGGCATTTCAACTGGCTCTTCAAGTGGCTGAGCAACTGCAAACAAATCCCCCTGAAATGCACTACCCGTGCCCATTTGCTCCAATTCAATCAGATGCCGTTTTGCTGAGCGAATCACAGGTGCCGGCACACCTGCCAATTGCGCAACCTGAATACCATATGATTGACTAGCCGGCCCATCTTGAACCGCATGCAAAAACACGATGCGATCCTTATGCTCTACCGCATCCAGATGGACATTCGCCGCTATCGGAAATTCCTGGCTCAGGCGGGTAAGTTCAAAATAATGTGTCGCAAACAGCGTATAGCTACGATTCTTCTCCAGTAAATGGCGGGCAATAGCGTATGCCAGCGCCAAGCCATCAAAAGTAGAAGTTCCTCTCCCGACTTCATCCATCAATACCAGACTGTGTTCGGTAGCATGGTGAAGAATGTTTGCAGTCTCAGTCATTTCCACCATGAAAGTAGAGCGACCGCCCGCCAGATCATCGGATGCTCCAATCCGGGTAAAAATTCGATCAACCGGACCAATCAACGCTCTTGTCGCAGGAATCAGACTACCCACGTGGGCCAACAATACAATCAGCGCATTCTGTCGCATATAAGTTGATTTACCACCCATGTTCGGGCCGGTAATCAACAACAGCTTGCGTGTAGTCGACAAACATGTGTCATTGGCAATGAAGCTGTCGATCTGACTCTCTACAACTGGATGGCGACCTTGATCAATCTCCAGCACATTTTCGTTAGTAAACTCTGGCGCCACCCAATTCAACATCCCAGCCCGCTCAGCAAAGCAAGCCAATACATCCAGCTGCGCAACCGCTGCGGCCAATCGCTGCAGAGGTGCCAAATGTGTTTGCAAATGGTCCAGCAAAGCTTCGTACAGGTTCTTTTCCAGCGCCAAGGCACGGTCCTGTGCGGACAAAGCCTTATCTTCAAAGGTCTTTAACTCAGGCGTGATAAAACGTTCGGCATTCTTCAATGTTTGTCGACGACGATAGTCATCTGGCACGTTATCAGCTTGTGCTCGGCTAACTTCAATATAAAAACCGTGAACACGATTGAATTCAACCTTGAGCGTACTGATACCGGTTCTCTCACGCTCCCTTGCCTCAAGGGCCAGCAGGAATTCACCACAGTTGGCCTGAATTGCACGCAATTCGTCCAAATCGGCCGAGTAACCATCCGCAATCACACCGCCCTCACGCAACACAACGGCAGGTTCGGCCTTGAGAGAGGTTACCAACAAATCCTGACAATGCGTTGGCACAACCAGACCGGTTTGCAGTGACGTCAAGGCAGAGGTAGACATGCCCGCCAATAAAGGCGTCAACTCTGGCAAACGCAACAGTGCATCCCTCAATCCAGACAAATCACGCGGGCGCGCGGTACGAAGCGCAATGCGCGCCGTAATCCGCTCAATGTCTGCCATTCGATTTAATATGTCATGAATACTGCTGCTTGCATCTTTTTCCAGCAACTCGACCACGGCTTCCTGACGTGCCAAAACCGTTTCGTGCTGACGCAATGGATGATGCAACCAATGCCGCAGCAATCGACTCCCCATGGCCGAAGCACACGTATCCAGTACAGACAGTAAAGTGGGGGCAGGCTCATTACAGATGGTTTCGGTCAATTCCAGATTTCGGCGGGTGGCGGCATCCAACACCAGATACTCGTTACCACGCTCCACTGTCATTGAAGTCAAATGTGGCAAAGCAGAGCCTTGTGTTTGCTTGGCATAGTCAAGCAATGCTCCCGCGGCCCCGATTGCTGACATCAAACCATCACAACCAAAGCCGGACAAGTCATGCGTGCCAAAATGTTGCTTTAGTAGACGTTGCGCGGTATCAATATCAAAGCACCATGCTGCCAGTGCTTTACTCGTCAAGCCCGCTTGGGCAATGATGGGCAATTGCAAACCATCCGGCATCAGAATTTCAGCAGGACGAATTCGCTCCAACTCAGATACCAATTGCTCTGCTGGTGACTCTTTCAATCGAAATAAACCAGAGGATAGCGACAACCAAGCCATGCCAATCGTTCCTTTACTAGCATGTAGTGCCAGCAGCACGTTGTCACGTTTTTCATCCAGCAATGCTGTATCCGTCAACGTCCCAGGGGTGACAATTCGCACCACTTTACGCTCAACAGGACCCTTACTAGTGCTCGGATCACCTATCTGCTCGCAGATTGCTACTGACTGCCCCAGCTTGACCAACTTAGCAAGATATTGCTCCATTGCATGATAGGGCACCCCTGCCATCTTGATCGGCACACCCGCTGAAGCCCCACGTGCGGTCAAGGTGATATCCAGCAACTTGGCCGCTAGTTCTGCATCTCCATAGAACAGTTCATAGAAGTCCCCCATACGATAGAACACCAGCTTATCGGGATGATCTGCCTTGATGCGAAGATATTGTTGCATCATTGGCGTGTGCTGGACATCGGCAATCACCTTGCCGGCTTTCTGGTCGACTTCAATGTGCTCTACTGCCATGAATTCCTCTTGATCTGAATCGATGGGACTTACCACTCACCCAAATTGTTGAAACTGGTGCTCGGGATAAATCAGGGAAGACGCCATTATAAGGCGCATACAAAGCCGGGATGGCCTATAAACCAAGTTGATTTGTCTTTGGCAAAGAAAAAAGCCGCTGTCAATGACAGCGGCTTTTTGAATTGGCGCACCCGGAGCGATTCGAACGCCCGACCCCTTGGTTCGTAGCCAAGTACTCTATCCAGCTGAGCTACGGGTGCATCTTTAAGAACATGATTTTTTCAACTGGCGCACCCGGAGCGATTCGAACGCCCGACCCCTTGGTTCGTAGCCAAGTACTCTATCCAGCTGAGCTACGGGTGCGCTATGTTGGCGGAGAAAGAGGGATTCGAACCCTCGATACGAGTTTTAGCCCGTATGCTCCCTTAGCAGGGGAGTGCCTTCGACCTCTCGGCCATTTCTCCGTTCTCGAAAGAGGCGCTATATTACTGAGCCAGCCTTTACCCGTCAACACCTATTTTCAATTTCGGCGCGAATTTTGCACTGCCCTGCAAAGGGCGCCACAGGCCAATCGAGACAAGTTCAAGCTAAATTAAACACTTACCTTTTCCATTATTAGTTAATGCCGGATTCGACATTCGTTGAAATCTTCTTGAAGCAGTCAGCTTCAATCTCTAAACATTACCGACACACCACCAAATCTTGGCACGCTCAATTAGAAGTGCCGCCAATCAACACCTGTTCAGCGGTAGATTTTCCAGCATGGGATGACAATGAGTATGGCCAGATAAGTTGTCTGACAGTTAGACATAGAGAGCTGGAAATGCTAGGCTGCATCACATAAGAAGTGACCAATATACGTCATCGATCAATCATTCGAGGAGCACCCAATGAGTCAGCAACAAGCGGCCTGCTACGATTATGACTTTATCGTCATCGGCTCGGGGTTTGGTGGCAGTGTGTCGGCATTGCGTTTGGCAGAAAAAGGCTATCAGGTCGCAGTCGTTGAAATGGGCAAACGTTGGCGACCCGAGGACTTCCCCAGCACCAATTGGAAACTCCATAAATATTTATGGCGGCCAAGCGCCAAGCTGGAAGGCTTCTTTAACATTCGGCTATTCAAGCATGTGATGGTGGTATGTGGTAACGCGGTGGGTGGCGGATCGATCACCTATGCCAATACCTTGCTGGTACCACCCGACAGTGTGTGGCGGGATGGAAGCTGGGCCGGACTGACGGATTGGCAAACCGTCATGCCCAAATACTATGCAACTGCCAAAAACATGCTCGGCGTTACAACCAATAGAACTCTGGGCGATGCCGATCACTTGTTGAAACAGATGGCTGATCACGCCGGTATCGGCAATACATTTTACCATACCGATGTCGCCGTGCTGTTTGGCCCGGAAGGCACCCCTCCCGGTACTCAGATACCTGATCCATTCTTCAACGGTGAAGGGCCAACAAGGCGGACCTGTACTGGCTGCGGTGGCTGCATGACTGGCTGCCGGGTCGGCGCGAAGAATACGCTGGATCAAAACTATCTCTACCTGGCAGAACGACGGGGCGCAGAAGTCGTTGAACAAACACGCGTGACGCGGATCACTCCATTGTCCGAGGATGGTCAGTCCGGCTATCAGCTGATCTTGGAACCAGCCACACAGCGAACAAAAGCAACCACATCGAAGCGGACAGTACATTGTCGCGGCCTGATTATCGCCGCCTCATCACTTGGCACCCAGGAATTGCTGCTCAAACAACGGGCAGATGGATATTTGCCAAAACTGAGTCAACGACTGGGGAAATTCGTGCGCACCAATGCCGAATCGATCATTGGTGTCCGTTTCCGGGATCGCCAATATGATCTGTCAAAAGGCATTGCAATTGGTTCTGGCATTTATCTAGATCAATACACGCATATTGAAGCAGTCCGCTATGCAGCGGGGCATGACGCATTAGGCGTGCAATGCTCCCCACTGGTTCGCCCACACCCCCGGCTGCCCAATGCGTTGGTCTGGCTGGCCACCTTACTACGTTACCCTCGACGAGCATTACGCATTCACAATCCAATCGGCTTTGCCAGACAAACGCTTGTATTGCTTTGCATGCAGACCTTGGACAGCCATTTGACCATGCGTCTGAAACGCCCATGGTATTGGCCATTCCAGCGACTGTTGTGTAGCGATGGTGCGCGCATCCCAACTGGTATCGAACAGGCCAATACCTTTGCTGAGAAAAGCGCAAAGTTGTTCAATGCCGATGCCATCAGTGCGTTGCCGGAAGTACTGTTTGGCATCCCCACCACTGCGCACTGCATGGGTGGGGCGGTGATGGGGCGTAATGCAGCAGAAGGTGTCATAGACTACCGTTGCCGGGTGTGGGGGTACAAGAACCTATATATCTGTGATGGCAGCATACTGAGTGCCAATCTGGGGGTGAACCCCAGCCTGACGATCCTGGCACTGACAGAGCATGCGATGAGCCACATTCCTTCCTCATCCCAACATGACTGGCAAGATGAAGCCGGCAAAGAAACCTTACCGCAACCTGCAAACCGACAAGGCTTTGCCACTGCACTACCTGCATAGGCAAGTGGCTGTACGTGCATAAAAACAAACAGCCCGGCATACCGGGCTGTGGTTCATTCAGAACAGGAATGCAGTTGCTTAAACCGGCTGGTCCAGGCCAAATGCTTTATGCAGTACACGCACGGCCAATTCCAGATACTTCTCATCAATAATGACGGAAATCTTGATTTCAGAGGTCGAGATCATTTGGATATTGATGCCCTCCTCCGCCAACGTACGGAACATAGTCGACGCCACGCCCACATGCGAGCGCATCCCAATGCCTACGGCAGAAACTTTGGCAATCTTGTCGTCACCGGTCACACTTTGTGCACCGATGTGAGATTGAACACCTTCCAGAATCTTCAGTGTCTTGGCGTAATCATTACGGTGTACGGTAAAGGAGAAGTCGGTTGTGCCATCTTCACCTGTATTCTGGATGATCACATCCACGTCGATATTGGCATCGGCCACCGGGCCCAGTATCTGATAAGCGATACCTGGCTTGTCAGGCACGCCAGTGATCTTGATTTTCGCTTCATCACGGTTGAACGCAATGCCGGAGATGACAGCCTTTTCCATTTCTTCGTCTTCCTCAAAGGTAATCAGTGTGCCTTCGCCAGCATCTTCAAAGCTGGACAACACGCGCAGCTTGACCTTGTATTTGCCAGCGAACTCGACCGAGCGGATCTGCAATACTTTGGATCCCATGCTGGCCATTTCCAGCATTTCTTCAAAGGTGATGCGATCCAGCTTGCGTGCCTCGGGCACAATCCGTGGATCGGTTGTGTAGACACCATCCACGTCAGTGTAAATCTGGCATTCGTCGGCTTTCAAAGCAGCCGCCAATGCGACACCCGTAGTATCCGATCCACCACGCCCCAGCGTAGTGATGTCGCCATGCTCGTCTACCCCTTGGAAGCCAGCAACAATGACAACCTTGCCAGTATCCAGGTCAGCACGCATATTGTGCTCATCGATTTCGATAATACGAGCTTTGGTGAACGAACTGTCTGTCAGAATGCGGACTTGAGCACCGGTATAGCTTTTGGCATCGATACCGGCTTCTTTGAGCGCCATGGCGAGCAGGCCGATGGTTACTTGCTCGCCCGTTGACACGATCACATCCAGTTCACGCGGATCCGGCTGGGCTTGAATTTCCTTGGCCAGGGCAATCAAGCGGTTGGTTTCGCCACTCATGGCAGAGACAACAACCACGATCTGATGCCCCTGGGCTTTCCACTTGGCGACTCGCTTGGCAACATTCTTGATACGATCCGGGTTGCCGACCGATGTACCGCCATATTTCTGTACGATTAGCGCCATCGTTTTTCCACGTTTTGTTTCAGTTAAGCAATCTGGTCACGGACCCGACTGACTGGTCCATGTTCCTGCCTTGGCAGAATTCTGCACAGCAGAACCGGTGATTCTTCCTGTTCTGTCAAACAATTGTCAATACGTAAAAGATATAAGCTTATGCGCAATACCATTCGTTCAAGACAATCATCTTCTCGTACTTTCAATGCATTGCTGGTGGCTAGGCCGCGCGCACCATTGCCCCTGCCCTTACCTGTGAGTGAACTGCAGATATTGTTCCCGGTGCAAGAACGAACGATATCGTCATGTTGTCTGACACGTTTCATAGCTATTCTTGAGATAGGTTCGTCACGATGAATAAAGAATCGTGGTATAAACCCGTTTTTCAATCATTCGGCATCGCTTATCAACGGGTGCCGACCTTATGATGGATCGCGGATTTTTTATCATTCTGGGCGCACAGTTCCTGTCTGCATTGGCAGATAATGCACTATTCATTGCTGCCCTTGCATTACTCAAGTTTCAACACGCACCAGAATGGCATCAATCTATGCTGTTGTGGTGTTTCACCGTCTCCTACGTCCTCTTGGCACCATTTGCTGGCTCGTTTGCCGACTCCATGCCTAAAGGTCGGGCCATGTTGATCTGTAATGGGATCAAACTGGCAGGCTGTGTCGGTATGTTGCTTGGTGCACCACCGCTACTATCCTATTCATTGGTTGGATTTGGCGCAGCAGCTTATTCGCCGGCCAAGTATGGCATCATCACCGAATATCTGCCGCATGAAAAACTGGTTGCAGCCAATGGCTGGCTGGAAGGCGCCACGGTCAGTGCCATCATATTTGGTACCGTGCTGGGCGGCGTACTGGTCAGCCCGTATGTAGACAACCTGCTGAATACCACCCCGCTGCTCAGTTCTGTCGAAACGCCGATATTCGCCATATCAATACTTGCAGTAATCTACTTGGCAGCCTCCTGGGTCAATCTCTATATTCCGAAACTGGATGTGGAAATCCACCCACTGCACTATAGCCCCAGCTTTTTGATACGTGAGTTCTGGAGTTGTGTGAAGCGGTTATGGCGCGATCCGCAAGGCGGACTGTCGCTGGCTGTCACCACGTTATTTTGGGGAGCCGGTCGCACCATGCAATTGGTTGTCATCAACTGGTCGATTCTGTGGTTGGCCATACCTTTTGAAAAGGCAACCCAGTTGGTTGCAGTAGTGGCTGTCGGCACCATTCTAGGTGCTGCCGCTGCCAGCTTTTACATTCCATTGAAGCAAGCATTCAGGGTACTACCCGCAGGTATTGCCATGGGCGTATTCGTAATCAGCATGCTGTTTGTGAATCAGGTGAGTGTAGCAGCAGGATTGATGGTGGTCGTTGGTGCACTTTCCGGCTTTTTTGTTGTGCCACTGAACGCCATGCTGCAGCATCGTGGGCACTCGCTGATGGGTGCTGGGCACTCCATTGCAGTCCAAAACTTCAACGAGAATCTGGGCATTCTGGTCATGGTAGGGGTGCATGCATTACTGGTGAAATACTTCAGCCATCCATTGCCTGCCGATGCCAATGCGGTCGCCGAGGCTTATTTCAAGACGGGTGACATGCCGCCAATGCATGCCATCATTATTGGCTTTGGTTGCTTGTTAATGGTAGTGATGTCGATCATTTTCCAGATGCACAGGAAGGCAATTCAGCGTGGCATCATGCCGAAAGAAGGCGACGCGCCGTTTCACCCTTGATTGACGTTAAACCCAAAAAATGGCTGCCTATTGCAGCCATTTTTATTGACAGCGCTGTCACAGATTCAGATCAACGGGCTTTCTCACGCAACTTGTCCATTGGCAAGCCAAGTAGCAGCTGCTGATTGGTAATATCCAATATGGGCAACAGCTCTCCCAACAGTTCGGCGGCAAATGGCGTAACGTCCTGCACCTTGCCGTCGCGAATCATCGCCAAGGCAGTAACAAGATCCGGCTTGACCAAAGGATGAGGTGTCACATCCTGTGCCAATACACGATTGCCACCCGCCTTATTGGCCATGGACATACGTGTTTCAGCAACTCGGAAGGCCTCTTCAGCTTCGATGTTGGGCTCGGTATTGATGACCCCAACACTTGCCGTATAGCGCAGGATATTACCTTTGAAATTGATTCGGGCCCCCTCCAGCGCGGTACGCAACCGTTCGGCAAGGATAATTTCCTCACCTGCTGCGTGGCTGGCAGACAGTACACCGAAAGAGGAATCACCAATACGGGCGATGGTGTCTTCCCCTCTGACCTTGGAAGCCAGCAGTTTGGCCAGGGCTTTCAAAATCTGGTCTGATACGGCAGGACCATATTTAGCGGCCGTTTCTTCATAACGATCCAACTGCAATGCCAACAGAATGATGCGCTGGTGATGGCGGCTGGCATAGGCAATGGCCTGACGGGTGTTGTATTCCAGCAAGCTGCGTGTACCCAAGCCAGTAATGGAATCTTCAGTTGCCTTTTTGTCCATTTCTTCTCGACTTTCATCCAGTGCGGCTTCGGTTTCGGCGCGTTGCGCGTTGGCCGAGATGCGAGCGATCAGCTCGGTACGATCCGTGGATTTGGTGATGAAATCACTGGCTCCCATACCCACTGCTCGCCGCTTCACTTCTTCCTCTTCATCGCCGGATATCACGATGACCGGCAATTTACGCAAATGGGGGTCGTCCGTGCTGCGGATGCGCTGCAGCAACCCAAAGCCATCCAGATTGGGCATACCCAGATCAGAGATCAATACCTGGATATTGGGATGCGCTTTCAGAATCGACCAGGCATCTTCACCATCCACCGCTTCGATGATATCGAACACGCCTGAAAGGTGTTTGCGAATGGTGGCACGGACAATGCGCGAATCGTCAGCAACGAGAATGCGCGGGAGCGAGTTGGCAGTATTGCTATCGGCGTTCATGTGTTCAATGCAGTAGTGGTGAGCAGCAACCTATCGCACCCGTCAGCCTGCCGATACAATTCTGGCGGGCCATGCGGGGCTGTTGTGGCAGGCACAACAACAACGATCGGAATGGGCTCTATGTGGCAAGAAAATCCAGCACCAGCCGGTTGAACGCATCTGGGCGCTCAAGGCACGATGCATGGCCGCAATCCTCAATCACCGCGAGTTTAGCAGATGGAATGCGATCCGCCAGCAACCGCGAATGATAAAGCGGGGTAAATCGATCATCTTCACCGACGATCACCAAGGTGTCAGCACGAATGCGAAACAGTTGTTCACGAACATCATGCATGCGCATGCCATTGATCAAGCGTGCCAATGGCAACCACGGCTGACTTGCGGAAAATTCACGCATTTTGGCAATCAGCACCGGGTTGTGGCGCAAATAGGCATTCCCAAAGGTCATCGCCACTCCCACATCAAACCGCAAGGTAGGATTACCACTGGCTGCGGCTGCAAACCACGTGTCCGCCACCACATTGTTGACCTCATCGGACCATGCCAGCGTATCTGCCAGCACCAAACGCTGCACACGGCTGGCATGACTGATCGCCATATGCTGTGCCACCGCACCACCATATGACAATCCAACCAGATGCGCAGAATCGATATCCAGATAACTCAGCAACGCCACCAAATCATCCGCATGTTGCGGCATGGTGTACGCATCCTGAGTGGGCTTACCGGATTGTAATTGACCGCGCAGATCATAGGTCAATACCCGATAGCCGGCATTCACCAGCACGGGCATCTGGAACCCCCATGCCGCGGTATTCATTGAAATGCCATTCAACAGCACCACCACTTGCTCGCCCTGGCCTTGCAGTTCGTAATAGAGCTCAGTGGTGTTCAACTCGGCAAGCGGCATCAGACCTTCCTCAGTTTGGCTTTCTGTACTTTCCCAGTCGGGGTGCGTGGCAAGCTATCTTGCAACACAAAGGATTTGGGCTGTTTATAGCGCGCCAGATGCATATTCAAGTGGGTTCGGACAATACCCTCGTCCCATACTTGGCCTGGCTTTAAGACCAGATATGCCACACCAACCTCACCCCACTGCGTATCCGAGCAACCAATCACTGCTGCTTCAGCAATGGATGCATGCCGCAACAAGGCTGCTTCAACCTCTGCCGGATAGACATTCTCCCCGCCCGAAATGTACATATCTTTTTTACGATCAATTACCCAGGTATAGCCTTCTTCGTCCTGCCGCACCAGATCGCCTGTTTTCAGCCAGTCATCGTGAAACAATGCCTGGGTCGCAGCCGGGTTCCGCCAATAGCCGCTGCACACGGTGGGGCCACTCAACCATAGCTCTCCGACCTCCCCCTGCTCCACTATCTTGCCATCGCAATCCACAATCTGCATGCGTGTCGCAAAGTTGGGAAAACCGACAGCCCCCCGCTTGCGAACCGCATCCTGCGCTGACAAGGTAAAGCAATTGGGGCCCGCTTCCGTCAAACCATAGCCTAGCCTGAATACCAAGCCACGCTGCTGATAGGCATCAATCAACTCTATCGGGCAAGGTGCACCACCACTAATGCAGAACCGGAGTGATTGCATGGAGACACGGTGAAAGCCTTCGGTATCCAACAAACGCTGGAACATGGTCGGCACAGCAAACAATATGGTGACCTGCTCCAGTGCGATCTGCTTCAACACCTGTTTGGGTTCAAAATTAGGCAGCAGTACCAACTTACCGCCACGTAATAGTAGCGGCGTTGTCAGCACATTCAGGCCGCCAGTATGAAAAAATGGCGTATGGGCAATTGCGCAATCTGCGCCAGAAAGATCCCAACTGATGGTGGTATTGAGCGCATTCCACAACACCATTCGCTGAGATAGCAATGCACCTTTGGGTTGGCCAGTCGTGCCTGAGGTATACAGCATCAGAACCGGCTGCTCTCCATCCGACACAGGCAAATTCAATTGAGCAGGTTCGACATGCTGCTGTAATTGATCGAGCGACAAGGTACATATTGCACCAGTCAGGTTACCAGCCAGTACAGCATGTTCCGCATCATGCAATAACAGCGCTGGCTCCGCATCAGCTAACAGCGCATTGAGCTCCTCTGTTGTCAATCGAGTATTCAACGGCACCAGCAACGCCCGGAGCCGGGCGCAGGCAAACAACAACAGCAATGTTTCTACCCGGTTTACCGCCAGCAAGGCTATCCGATCACCGGCGGCGACACGTTGCAATCGCAGTGCGGTTGTCAGCAAATCACATGCATCAGCCAACTGGCCATACTGCCAGCGTTTGCCTGTTGCAACATCAACAATTGCGACACGTGTTGGTGCACGTTGCCGCCAGTAATCCAGCCACTCCCCCAATGGCGTCACTGCAAGCATGCTGTGTCCTCCATGCAAAACGGCGCGAATATCGCGCCGTTTTGTCGAGTTACTGTGCGCAGTATTTGGCGCGCCGCTCTCGTACAGCGACTGCCAGTTTTCGTAATGCGAGTTCAGTATCATTCCAGCCGATGCAAGCATCGGTGATACTTTGACCGTAGCACAATTCCTTGCCAGGGATGAGATCTTGTCGACCTTCGACCAGATGACTTTCGATCATGACCCCAAAAATCCGCTTCTCACCACTCACCAACTGACCGGCGACATCCTCGGTCACGTCCATCTGGCGACGAAAATCCTTGCGGCTGTTGGCATGACTGAAATCCACCATCAGCTTGGGCGACAGGCCGACCTTTTCCAATTCTTTCGCGGCGGCATCCACATTGGCCGCATCATAGTTCGGCTCTTTACCGCCACGTAAAATCACATGGCAATCCGGATTGCCAGAAGTGGAGACAATCGCAGAATGCCCAAGCTTGGTTACAGACAGAAAATGGTGTGGGACCTGTGCAGAACGAATTGCATCCACCGCAATTTTCAGGTTCCCATCAGTCCCGTTCTTGAAACCGACCGGGCAGGACAAACCAGAAGACAATTCACGATGCACCTGTGATTCGGTAGTACGGGCACCAATCGCCCCCCAGCTGATCAGATCAGCAAAATACTGCGGTGAAATCATGTCCAGAAATTCCGTCCCGGCTGGCACACCCAGATCATTGATTGCCAGCAGTAGCTTTCGTGCGGCACGCAAACCATCATTAATTTCAAAGCTGTCATCGAGATATGGATCGTTGATCAAGCCCTTCCAACCCACGGTTGTACGCGGTTTTTCGAAATAGACACGCATCACCACTTCCAGATCTTCCGACAGCTCGTCACGCAGCACTTTAAGCTTGGCGGCATACTCCATAGCCGCTGTCGTGTCATGAATCGAACAGGGGCCAATCACCACCAGCAGACGATCATCTTGATCACACAGTAACCGGTGAATAGCCTGACGGGCGTTGTATACCGTATTCGATGCCGCATCGGTAATCGGATTGGTTTCGATCAGATAGATCGGTGGAGTCAGTTCCTTGATTTCTTTGATATGAATATCGTCTGTTCTACGTCTCATGATGCATCCGGCTCAAAAAGGATCAATTGTCGCGTCGCAGCATTTTCGACGCTCGGGGTCATTATGACAGCCTCTACGCAATTATGCAGCGCCATATTTGAAGCATGGCGCAATATTATTGCGCACACTGTGCTCTCAAAGCCTCCAATGCAAGCTTTAATTGCTCTACGCCAATCTGCTCCACCAGTTCGCCAGCACCTGTCGCATCACGTTTGAGCATCTTGTCCATGACACGCACGAATGATTCATACAAGCGCGTCAGCTCGCTTTTGCCGCGACGAAATACCATATATGCGCATCGCTTGCCGGTAGGCAACAAATCTTCCATCACCTGCACCATGAAGCTGTTGTTTGCATAAGGGTAGATCATCGACAGGAAAGTCGACAACGTATCGTAGAAACGCTCCAGATCATTCCGCTCAGCGTATTCGCCCAACTCTTTGATCAGTGCCATATAACTTTCCAGCTCGCCATCCTGCCACATGGTGGCTGCATTGGCAGCCACCTTCTTCAGCAGCATGAACCACAGCTCATACAAACTGCGAATTTCCAGTTCAGTCAATGCTGATACCACGGCGCCGCGTCGCGGCAGGATTTCAATCAAATGACGGCGTTCCAGGATCAACAGCGCCTCGCGAACCGAACCACGGCTGACACTCAACTCACCAGCAATACGTAGCTCCTGAATACGATCGCCTGGGTTGAGATGGCCGATGATGATCTGATGGCCAAGATAACGGGCAATTTGTTCAGTCAGGGAATCATTAGGGACAAAGGTCATGCACATCCTCGGGATCAGACGGGTTCAAGACAAGGTAGGGCAACATCCCTTCCACTTTGCCTGATTCAATGAGATTGATCAATTGTTGAACAATTGATCAATCCAGTACTCATGCTGGTTCGATAGCCAATGCCTGCTTGATCCGACGGATTGCTTCATCCAACGTACTACGCGGACAGCCGAAATTCAGTCGCACAAAACCTGGCAAGCCAAACTCGGTACCATCCGATACGCCGACCCCTGCTGCTTCCAGAAAACGTTGTGGTTCGATGATCCCCGTCTCGCGAAAATCGATCCAGGCCAAATACGTTGCCTCGCAGTTCGATACCGTCAGACCCTGGAACTGATCCAGCGCCGCGATCAAATGATCACGATTGGCCCGCAGATAGTCGATCAACGCCAACCGCCATGCCTCCCCATCACGATAAGCTGCGGCCGCCGCCACATAACCCAGGATATTCACATGTGGCATGATGCCCTGCATCCCCTGTGTAAACCGCAGGCGCAACGCTTCATTGGGAATCACCGCCAGTGCACACCCCAAACCGGCCAGATTCCAGGTTTTGCTGGGTGCCAATAATGTAATGCTATGGGTTGCCGCCACATCGCCCAATGTTGCATAGCAAATATGCTTGCAATCCGGTGCCAACACCAGATCACAATGAACCTCGTCTGAGCACACGACGACTTGATGTTGTGCACACATCGTCATCACACGCCTCAATTCATCTTGAGTCCAGACCCGGCCTACCGGGTTATGGGGGTTGCACAACAACAGGACATCCGCCCCTGCCAAAGCCTGATCCAATGCATTCCAATCCCATTCCCAACGCCCTTCTACCTGATGAAGTGGTACCACAACCCGTTCCTTGTCGGAATGAATGGGTGCGCTCAGAAATTTATGATAGACCGGTGTCGCCATCACCACCTTGCCCCCGGGCTTACCCATCGTACGACAAACCAGATTCAAGCCAGGCACCAGCCCGGGTAGCGGTACCAGCCATTCTGGCCGAATCTGCCAACCATGGTGTTGGGCATGATATTGAATCACCGCTGATACCATCTCGGCTGTCGGCATACCGTAGCCATAAACTCCTTCAGCCACTCTAGCCTGCAATGCAGCCTGAATCGCAGGCGCCGCAGCAAAATCCATATCCGCCACCCACATCGGAATCACGTCTCGTTGTGCATAGCGGTTCCACTTCAAACTATCACCCTGTCGGCGATCAATCACACGGTCAAAATCGAAAGTCATAATGCTCCAGACGCATATTCGGAAGCCGCACCACACGGCGCGTGTGACCATTGTAGCGATAGTGGAAACATTCCCCTAGGTTCAGTTGACATCATTCCATCGCCCACATTGGGCTGGTTTTGGGCTTGGACCCAAGAGCAAAGCATGCCGCATAGCAATCTATACAAACGGTTTGCGACAATGGTGCAAGCCCAAAAGCAGACCGACCCAATGCGCCGAACCGATGTCAGCAGAACCCAGTACGTCTACCAATTTATCCATTGCCGTACGCTGCGTGTCATTTCACCGTCTGGATAGCAGTCATTGCGAATGCTTGCGCCCGTTGCAAACACATGCTGCGTCACCCCCACATTGTTGGCTTCATCTCATCAGCGGGGTAAATTTAAATATAAAAACAAAATAGGTATTTCTACCACAATAACTTCATAAATTAATCCCAATACCCTTTTGAAAGACAAACAATCAACCAAACACAACCAACTGTTATTAAATAAATATATTTAATAATTTAAAAAATAATTGAACCAATAGAATCACAATAGACAAACCATCCTCATACTTAATCAACTTTGAAACAAGGAAGGAAATGGTACAACCACGATTGTTTGGTCTCGGCATCCTGCTTTGTGTAGGTGGCTGCGCAGGGCTCAGCCAGCAACAATGCCTTAAACGCGATTGGTATCACAACGGTATGGCCGATGCACTGGATGGGCGTAGCACCAACCAGCTGGATGATTATGAGAAACAATGCTTGAAACATGGCATCAAGCCAGATCGGCAGCGCTACCGCGAAGGCTACGCTGACGGACGACGTGACTATTGCACTGCGGGTAACGGCTATCGACTGGGCCTGCATGACATGCCCCCGCGTACTGAATGGTGTAGCAATGACGACTTCACGCCATTTCGGGAAAGCTTCGAATCCGGTCAAAAAAAGTATCAACAGATACGACGCCAACAAGCACAGGAAGCGCAGCGTCGACACATTGAGCAACGCATTCGTACTATTGAAATCGAATTGATGAACAAGGATTTATCGGATGGCCGCAAACAAGCTTTGGAAAGCGAACGCCGACGGCTCGAAACCCAGCAGATTATTGATCGCGTATTGCCGGAAGGTGGGGTGAGATTCACATGGTAAACACACCAACCCTTTTCCCCCACATATTGCTGGCATGCAGCCTGGTCATACTACCCGCCTTGAGCCAGGCCAGTCTGAAGTCCGTTGCCGATGCCCCGCTTGCAGTAAAAACCAATATGGAATGCACCGTGGCTACCGGCAAGCCGGATCGTTGCGTATGGGACACAAGCTATACGATTTTGCGTGAGGCAGGCCGCGAAAGCGTCTCCACCTTATCTTTCGATTACCAGGAGGAATCGCAATTTGTTCTGGAGCTCGCCGAAGTCATTCAACCAGATGGTCGACGCAAACCGGTACCGCCCACCAATATCGACGAAAAGATGGCACCCAACCCGGCAGCAGGCTTTTCCCGCAGCAAACAACTGTCCATCGCCTTCCCCGAATTGCAAATCGGCAGCACCGTACACTACCGGGTCCGCCGCATCGGCCGCTTTGAACCGTTGGCACCGGAAAGTCGCTACGTTCATCAATTCTGGCCCAATGACGAACGCCAGGATTCCCTTCGCATCCACTACCATGCCGACCGACCACTGTATTGGCGCGGTCAGGGGTTGGATGGCTTCACGGTCAAACAATCTCCCGATCAACGGGAAGTCACGTTGACACTGGATGCCCCACGCTATCGTGCGCTGATCAACGAGCCTGGCATCATATTGAACCCGCCCAGCCTGGAAATCAGCACCCAAACCACGTTAGCCCCTCATTTCACCGCCCTGCAAGCCCACTACGATACATTGCTGGCACAAGCATTACCACCCAAAGCACTGCAGGTTGCTGAATCACTCAAACCCCTTCCCCAACGCGAGCGAGTAGCACGGCTGATGCAGTTTATCGATCAACAATACCGCTACCTGGGCGACTGGCGGGCATCCAACCGAGGCTTGGCACCGTTCAATCTTGACGAGATCGAAGCCCATGGCTATGGCGATTGCAAAGACCTGGCATCCCTATTGATTGCAATGCTGCGCTACACCGGCATTGAAGCCGAACCCGCCTTCCTATGGCGCGGCACCCATGCCCCCGATCCATTATTACCAGGCACATCTACAGCCAATCACATGGTGGCACGTGCCATCGTAGAGGGTACGGTATGGTGGTTGGACCCAACCAATCCGGCATTTCTGCCAGGGGAAACCTCGGCAGACATTCGCAACCGTCATGTCGTCATTCTTGGCTTGAATGGACAACCCCGCCAAGAAAGCACGCCGGCCAACCCGTACCACTCTGTCGTTGAGACCCGGTTGAAAGTCCAGTTACGTCATGATGGCAGCGCACTCAAAACCGGTGAACGCATCTACAGCAGCGATAGCCTGATGTGGCTGGCAGCCGATGATCGTCGATATGGCCACCATGCCCTCAGCAAAACACTGTGTGCCATGGCATCGCAGCAACAAGCCGGCGATTGTCAGCTCAACCGCCCTGCCGTCGATTTCCTGCTACCTACGCAGTATCCGATCAACATCCGCTTTACCGACCTTGGCGCGGCCGAACCCGTCTCCGGTTACCTTATCTATGACCCACTGTCGCAAGAACGCGACCTATGGCGCAATATGAAGACCTATCATATCCAACAGCACCAAACCGACCTTGTCGTGCCGCGACCACGGCAGGATACGCTGACCATTGACCTGATCGGTGCGACAACTCGGCAATTACCCAAACCTTGCCAAGTCAGCTCCCCCTGGCTGGATCTGGAAACTCGCGTCAATCGCACCACCGACGGGCTACGCTTTCACTACCGATGGCATAGCAAGGCCGACATCTGGTTCCACCCGGATATTGTCAGCCCACCCTTTCAACAAATGATCGACAAAGCATCAGCTTGTGTGGAAAGCACACGCATGATCGTATCACTACGCAAATAGTCATCGGGCCCTGATCAGGACCCTTGCCTTCTTTCATGACACGGTTGATGTACAAGCGATCAACAACACTGTCATCACTGTACTAAGAGCCGCTAACAAAACCCTTCTGGTGTTGTTGTGTAAACTTGTCGTACTCACGTACTGCCTTCGTTTGCACGCCTAACCAGAATCACTTCGTTGGGTTTTGTTAGCGGCTCTAAATTAGCAATGCGTGCAGATCAGGCTGACCGACATACTGTCATGCAACATTACTTTGCTGGCATGGTCGATCACGGCTTTACAATCTGCAGCCGGCTGTCAAAATTCATCACTCACATAATACGGGCGCGGCTTCCGCCGCTGTATCAGTACGGGACGGCCCTATTGCTTGTTAGGTCACTTATGAAGAAATCATCCATGTTGTGGATACGCTTGGCGGCAGCAATTGCAACGTTCGGCGTCACCATTCACTTGGCGGCAATAGCCGGGGGGCCATCTTGGTATGCATTTTTTGGCGCACCACCATTGATCGTTGCTTCCGCCCGCGAAGGTACTTGGCTGGCACCTGTCAGCACAGCAGGTATCGCAGCACTGATGGGTATTTGTGCCATCTATGCTTGTTCAGCGTCCGGACTGGTACGCCGTTTGCCGCTGCTTCGCCCGATGCTCGCCAGCATGGCTGCTGTTTGTTTGATCCGCGGCTTCATACTTATCCCACTGGCAATTAATCATCCCGAGTTGCGCAATGCTTTCGAGGTAATTGCCGCCATTGTTTGGGCAACGGCTGGCGCTGGGTTTGCAGTTGGCTTCCGTTCTACCCGGGTACCGCAGGCCAGTAGGGAATGATCATCGCCACATGATCACATCGAGCAGGAAGAGATCGTCGCCGGCAATCGGAATATGCAGTAGCCCCGGACTGTGTATCGACAAATCTTGTGTTCATGCAGACGCGCAACCAGTCACGAAGCAATAGGCAAGCAAAACACATCAGCCCACCAGTTCACGCGATCCCCATCAAGCAGCATTCATCAAGATGGGGATCTTGTCACGCAACAACCTGTGGGCTTACCCGTTAACTTTGCGGGGTAAAGTAAAATGCCGGGTAACGGGCATCGATCATGAAGTTCAGATAGGGTGGCCTACCATACAATCCCGTATCGACGTTAAACGTACCCGTTGCGGCCGGGAAGTTGACCGTGCACGATGTCACTTTTGACGCAGAACTTGTGTTGCCAACCACTGGCGTCTTGCAGTCCCAACTTTCCAGGCCCTGTTGTATCCAACTGAACTGACTTTGCTGATTGGCTGCGTCAGGCATCAACCACCACCATCTTGCGCCAACCAATGGGTACATGCGGAACCCGTAGAACAGCGCATAGTTTCCCTCATGTGAGCCCTGATACAGCAATGGCATCGAGAAATTGCTTCCAGAGAACGTCAACTTCGCTGAAAGACCTTGTTGTGCCGGCAACTCGAAATAACATTGCTGTCCCCAGAAGGCAGGGTTCGGATTGTCATTTTTACACTCGGTGACCTGAGGCTTGTCTTTCGTGCCCACATCCATCGCAACCGTCACCCCACTTGAGATTGAAACTTTGAGTATCCGGGTTGCAGTCGGCGCTGAGGTATCCCCACCGCAGATCAGTTTGGTGGTATCAGCATTGATTGGGAATTTTGCCAACGTATATTGCTTCAGCCCTGGCCAGTTTCCAACCCCATTGAAATATTGGCATTGTGTTTGTTGTGCAGCCTTTTGGCGGTAAGGCCGATACGGCTCGTCCAAAGGGGTATTCCTGGTGAAAGGCTCGTCAAGATAAAGCAGATAGCTTTTCGTGGACGTATTTGGCAATTTACCATTCAGAACGGTATCGGTAACGCCTGTTGCATTGTCCAGCCCTTGATCATGGGGTGGATACCATCCGAAATCGGCAATATCGTTATCACCAATCGCACCGCGAAGTCCTGTCGTCACATTGGAATACACAATGTACTCAACACCTGTCTTCGGGAACTTTTCACTTATCAAGTTATTGATTTGGATTCTTCTTTGCCTCACTTCGAAGCTATCACCCTCCAAGCCACTTTCGATATTGAGGAGCCATCCATCAATATTGAGGCGCTTCGCCAAAGCAGTCAGTTTATCGATTGTCGGGGTATTGAAATCACACCGATGTGTCCCATCATGGTTTTCCACGCAGTTCCCGGAACCAAGTAATTGATCGGTGAGCCCCGTGTAACGATGATCGGCACCAATGAAAACAGTACCGTAAATCTTCACGCCATGACTGTGCGCCGCATCGACCCAATCTGGTGTTGGGGCAACAATATGCGAGCCTTCCTCCACCGCACCACCAAAACTGATCATTTTTCGAATGAATGCCCAGTTGTTGAAGTACTGCGCATGGCTACCCGCTTTTATATAGGGGGTCGTGTTTGCTTCAGTTCGGTAAAGCAGAGAATAGTCACGCAATCCCGATGTTGGCTGGCTCCCCTGCCCCGCCCAGCGAGCAGTGGAAAGCGTTTCAAGCCGCGTAGTTGACGGTGATGGATACTCCTTTTCCATCGAAGACAAATCCAATGCGTCAAGCAGTGGGTATTGCCTGCTGTTGAAATCAGATGTCAAAGCCCATGCATAAGAACGTTTGGCACCTGGGGCCGATGGAATCGCTGACTTGCAAGCGATGTTAATTGGCGTGTTGATCAGCGCATTGGTACCTGACGTAATCGAACACTGCTCGTTCTTGGGTTGGCACCCAACCTCAACAGAATAGCGACCACCATTCGTTTTCAAATAGATGGACGACGGACCCGACGCAGGAAGGGTACGGTAAGGCCACTGCGAATCATTCATGTCTTTTATGCAGATTGAACTGGGAAATGCAGAACCAGCAGTAACAACATTGACCTCCACTTCATTGTTATCTGTCGTACTGGCTGCAAATTTTGATGTCGATGGTGTGGTACTGGCTTCATCACCGCCGCAGGCCGCTAACGCCAGCAGTACCGGTAATATGCACACACGAGTCATAACTCCTCCTGTTTCTTCTTAATAGATGCTGAGATGAAAGCGTGACATGCCAAAGGCCATAAGGTGGGCCCGGCCACCTAATTCAATCCACATATAAGCACAAGCACAAATATTAATTTTCTATGTCAGGCATCGATTCTGACTATTGATGCAACCCATCAAGGTTTGTATCTGGTCAACTCATCGCATTAACGGGCCGCTAACCGCGCCATCCCCGAAAGCGGCTGGCTTTAGAAACATGCGTTTTCAGGTCAATCTGTCAGATCAACCGGCCCGCACTGATGATGTGAGGTAAAGACAGCGTTCTATTTTGTCAAACAGCGTCCAAGACTTTCCAGGTGGGGGTGCGGCAAAAATCTTGGACTACTTAAGAGGTAGTTCATGTACTCATACGAAGATCGCATCCGTGCCGTTCGGCTCTATATAAAACTGGGGAAACGCGCTGCGGCGACC